>QHWL01000308.1:0-3986 GCA_003222555.1 Acidobacteriota bacterium
AGCGCGGCTGGCAGACGTCCGGGGCCTCGAGCAGATGATCGCGCAGATTTATCAGCGCGACGCGGCGCTCGGCGGCGGTCGGCCCGACGTGGTGAATGCGCTCATCGCCGCGGTGCAGGACAAGCTCGATGCGGCGCGGCGCCTGCGGCTGGCGCGCGATCGGTGGGCGCTTCGCGCGCCGGAGATCCGGAAATACTGGATTGACATCAGCGCGCCGTTCGATCTGTTCACCCGTCTGAAGCCGTCGCTCGAAGACATCAAGTTGCTCGCCGGGTCGTCGCCGGCGAGCCTCGCCGCCATCGACCGCGTCGTCGCACGAATTGTCAAGACGGCTTCCACGATCGCGCCTCCCGAGGAGCTGAGCGCCGCGCACGCCCTGCTTGTGAGCGCCGCCCAGTTGGCCGACAACGCGGCGCGCATCCCCTGGGACGCTTCGTCGGCCGCGGCGGGCGCCCTCATGCTCGGCGAGCGCGCGAGAAGCGATATTCAGGCGTTGCTCCGCCGGCCCGAACTCCCGTGATCACACCGCGTCGAACGCGGCTCGTGCGCGTCCCCGATCTTCACGCCTTCCGTCATACCATTGCTGCCCTGGCTCTCGACGACGACGTCGACGTCATCCGGGCGCGCGCGGTCGTTGTGCCGACACGCGGCGCTCGGCGGCAACTCAGGCGTACGCTTGAAGATCACGGCCTGCAGCGAGGCCGCGTCATCGTGCTGCCCGAGATCGTCACACGGGAGCGGCTCTACGACCGTCTGCACGAGCGTCTTCCGGATCCGCCCCTGCGGTTGAACCCGTTCGAGCGCGATGCCATCGCCCAAGCCTCTGCACAGGAGGCCGCGGCGTGCGGTCCGACGCCGTCGTTTCAGCTGCGGCCGGGGCTCATAGCTGAAATGCTTCGGTTCTACGACCACCTGCGCCGCCAGTCGCAGCCGGTCAATCGCTTCGAGGAGCTCATCACAGAGGCGCTCGCCGGCGAAGCCAGCTCGGACCGCGGCGCCGAGCGCATGCGGCAGCAGACGCGGTTCCTCGCCAAGACCTTCCACGCGTACGAACGGCGCATCCTCCAGCTGCAGGCCTGCGATGAGCACACGCTTCGCGAGCGGTTGATCGCGGAACCGGCCCCCGATCCCATGCGCCACGTGATTGTGACGACGGCCGACTGGATTGCCGATCCTGAGGGCTTGTTCGTCGCCGATTTCGACATGCTCGCGCGTATTCCAGGGCTCGAGGTGCTCGACATCGTGTCGACCGAGCCGGTGCTCGGCTCCGGTTTTCACGAGCGCCTGCACGACTGGTTGCCCGGTCTCGAAGAACTCGGCCCTTCCCACCTCGGCGTGCCGGAATCGCGGGTTCGGCCCGTGCTCATGACGCCTGCGGACGCCGCGCAAGGGCAGACTTGGTTCACGTACCGCGACCGCAGTGAAGAGCTCGCCGGAATCGCACGGCAAATCAAGGCCGATCGCCGGCCGGCCGGTGATTTCGCGCCGCTCGACCGGACGGCGGTCGTCTTCAAGCGGCCGCTCCCGTATCTCTACCTCGCCAGCGGCACGTTCGGCGCGGCTGGAATCCCCTATCAAGCGTCGGACGGGCTGCCGCTCGCAGCCGAGCCGACAGCCGCGGCCATCGACCTCGTCCTGGAGCTGGTAGCGAGCTCCTTCACGCGCGAAGCCATCGTCGCGCTGCTGCGGTCGCCACATTTCCGTTTCGATCATGACGGCCGGGAAGTTGAGTCGGGACGCCACGAGCGCCCTCGATCGCGCGTTGAGCGAGTCGCGCTACCTGGGGGAGCTCGGGCGTCTGGAGCAGCTGGCGGCGGGCTTGACGGCACGAGACGCTTCTGCGGCGCTGTCTGCGGCGCTCGGCGCATCGCGTGTGCTGGCGCCGCTCGCTGAACCCGACGCGGCCTCGCGGCAGATTCGCCGCGTCCTGTCGTTCGTGGCCGCGCACGCGCGGCCGCACGTCGCCGAGGATCCGTTTGCCCCGCGCGAGCGTCGCGCGCGATCGGCCATTGTGGACATGCTCGAGGCGCTTGCCATGGCGCATGCCGCGCACCACGATGTCCAATGGACGATCGACGAACTGGTCGCTGCCGTGCGGCGCTGGACGGAGGAGCAGACATTCGTGTCCGAGCCGGCCGGTGCGGGCCTGCACCTGGTCGACGATCAAGCCGTCCGGTACGGCGACTTCGACGACATCACGATCGTCGGCATGATCGAGAACGATTGGCCCGATCGTCCGCGCCGAAACATCTTCTATCCGCCCGGCCTGCTCAACGCGCTCGGCTGGCCTTCGGAAAAGGACCGGCGCGGCGCGGCCGATGCGCGGTTCCTGGAAGTGCTCGCATCCGCGTCGCGGCGCGTCACGTTGTCGAGCTTCACCCTCGACGAGGAATCGCTCGTGTCGCCCTCGCCTCAACTCGACGAAGTGCCCCGCGCGAGACTCTCCACAGTGGCGCGCGCATCTTCTCAGAACGCCCGCGTGTTCATCGACGAGGCGCTGATGTTGGAGCCGGTGGTCCTCGATGTTCTAAGTCCCGATGCGCGCGGCTGGGGAGAGGTGCGCTCGAGTCGCGTGCCTGCCGACGCGCCGGACTTCCACGGCTACATCGGCGTACAGGCGGCACGCCCGTGGTCGGTCAGCGCGCTCGAGACGTACTTGGGCTGCCCGTTCAAGTTTTTCGCTCAACATGTGCTGCGCCTGGAGGAGGAGCCCGACGATGAGGAAGTGATGGACCCCCGCCAGGAGGGGCAGTTCGTTCACGAGGTGTTCGCGACGTTTTTCGACTCGTGGCAGGCTGCGGGATGGCACGCGATTACACCCGCCAATCTCGATCGCGCCCGCGACATGTTCGCCGTCGTCGTCGATGGCGCGCTCGAGCGCTTGCCGGCCGCCGAAGCTGGCCTCGCGCGCACGCGGCTGCTCGGCTCGTCGGCCGCCGCCGGTCTCGGTGAGGCGGTGTTGCGGATGGAAGCCGAGCGGCCTGTCGCCGTCGTCGAGCGCCTGCTCGAGCACCGGCTGGAGGGCGAATTCACGATGACGGTGAGTGCGGGTGCTCGCACCGTGTCGTTGCGGGGCAAGGCAGACCGTGTCGACCTGCTCGAAGACGGCACGTTTCGATTGATCGACTACAAGCTCGGGTGGCCCCCCAATCGCGCGCGTGCCATTCAGCTACCGATTTACAGCACGTGCGCCGAGCAGCGGCTTGCCAATTATCGCGGCCGCAACTGGACGCTGGGCGAAGCGGTGTATCTCGCCTTCAAGGGACCGAGACGCGTCGTCCCGTTATTTGCGTCTCCCGCGGACCGTGTCAGGGTCCTCGCCGAAGCGCAGCAGCGGCTGACCGACACCCTCGACGCGATCGAGCGCGGAGAGTTCCCGCCCAGGCCCGACGATGTTCACCGATGCGAGAGCTGTAGTTTTGCGTCGGTCTGCCGGAAGGATTACGTCGGTGACGTCTGACCCGAGGCTGCCGTTCGACGACGAGGAGGGCGCGTCGAGTGTGAACCGGGGGCCTGATGTGAGCAGCCGGTCTAATAGGACCCGCCCTACGAACTCCTCGCGCGCCGATGAGGCCCGCCCCTCGCAGGCAGGCCGTGTCCTGTTGGACCCGGCGAGTGACGTCTCAGTACGTAGTGTCCAGCTGCCGGACCCTTCGCCGTCGGAACCTTTCCAGACGGACCTTTCTGCCCGCGAGCCGCTGGCCGACCGAGATGCCCGGCGTTGTGCCGTCGATCCTTTACAGAACATTGTTCTCGAAGCGTCAGCCGGGACCGGCAAGACGCGGGTGCTCGTCGAGCGCTACGTCAACCTGCTCCGCGCGGGTGCCGAGCCCGATCAGATTCTCGCCATCACGTTCACCCGCAAAGCCGCCGCCGAGATGCGTCAGCGGATCGTCGAGCGGCTGAAAGAGACAGGCCGTCTCTCGCAATTTGACGCCGCCAGATGGCGCGATCTCGGCGACCGCCTCAGCGATATCGCTAACTCA
>QHWL01000308.1:4065-16236 GCA_003222555.1 Acidobacteriota bacterium
GACCTCGCGGACGAAACCCAGGTGCCGCGGCTCATCAGCGAATCGCTCGACCAGGCGCTGCGCATCTGCCGGGCGGTGGCGCGCGAAGATGACGATGTGGCGCTGCTGTTCGCGCAGCTTGGCGAACGGCGGGTACGGAGCGGCATCGCGGCGCTCCTCGATCGACGTCTTGTGGCCCCGCAGGCGTTGCGGCGATATCTGGAGAACGGACCGCGCGATCTCACTGCGGCCGTCGCCTGTCGCCGCGCCGCCGACCGGCTGCGCGGCCTTTTTACCGACGCCGGTGCCAGCATCCCACTCTTCCTGGACGACGGTCCCGTCCGCCATCCGCAGTTTGCGATGCTTGCCGGCGACATCATCGGCCTGTGCGCGAGCGGAGACGGCGATCTGACGAGCCGCTCCGGACAGGCGGCGCTGCGCGGGTTGATCGATCGGCTGCGCGCCTACTTCCTCAAGCAGGACGGTGAGCCGCGCGGCAAGAACTTCATGGGTACCGGCTTCACGGCTGCCGATTGCGACACTGAAGACGCCTGGCGGCGGCATCGTCAGACCGCGGAGGCGCTCGCGCCGGGGGTCGCGCAAGCCATCCGGGCGTTCCGTCGCGACCTGAACGTCGTCATGTCGCGCGGACTGTGGCGTGTCTTCGCGGTTGCGCTGCGGCAGTACCAGCGCACGCTCGACCGCCACGCGCTCGTCGATTTTTCCGGCGTGCTCGAGCGGGCAGTCAGGCTGTTGAAGGAGATGGACGAGTTCGCGCAGAGCCGGTACCGCCTCGAAGCCCGGTACAGCCACGTGCTCGTCGACGAGTTCCAGGACACGAGCCGCGCCCAGTGGGAGCTCATCGCCCAGCTCGTGAAGAGCTGGGGTGAAGGGTTCGGCCTCGCCGGCGACGCCCTGCCGCCGTCGATCTTCATTGTCGGCGATCGGAAGCAATCGATTTACGGCTTCCGGGATGCCGACGTCGCCCTGCTCGACGAGGCCGGACAGTTCATCGAACAGCTCAGGGTCGAGGGCGATCCGCGCCGCGCCATCACGGTCAGCTTCCGAGCGACGCCGACGCTGATCGCATTCGTCAACGATGTCTTTGGGGCGATCGTCGAGGAGACAAATACAGGCGCAGTGAGAAACCATGCATTTCGGTACGACGAACGCGACCGATTTCCAATCGACACCGACGATCCTTTGGTCCGCCTAAAGGCGGACACTGCGATCGTCCGTAGTGTCCGGCTTCAGCCGGACCCGGGCCCGCCGACGCGCGCCGAGGCGTCGCTCGGCCTCATTGTTGACGAAACGGTGCGCGCAGCGGCCGGCCGCGTGGCCGGTGAAGTCGTGCGCCTCCTCTCGGGCGCGACGGTACGGGATCGTGCGACCGGCCTCCCCCGGGGGGTTCGGCCGGCCGATATCGCAATCTTGTTCCGATCACGCGACAGCCACCGTGAATATGAGGCGGCGCTCGATGGCTGCGGCGTGCGGACCTATGTGTACAAAGGCCTTGGCTTCTTCGACGCCGATGAGATTCAGGATGCAATCGGCCTGCTCCGGTACCTGGCCGATCCGCTCTCCGATCTGCGTGCTGCCACGTTTCTCCGCTCGCGTATCGTGCGGGTTTCTGATGCCGCCCTTGCGCGCCTGGCGCCAGCCGTCGCCGCCGCCATCCTCGCCGAGCCAGGCTGTTCCGAGCCCTCCAAGGGGCCGCCAGCACGCGAAACGCTCGGTGACGAAGATCGGCAGGTGCTCGATCGACTGCGCGCCTGCGTGCCCCGGTGGCTGTCGTGGGTCGACCGGATGTCGCCCTCCGAGCTCGTCGATGCCGTGCTGCGGGAAACGGCGTATGCACACGAACTGGGCGGCTCGCGGAGGATGCAGGCGCACGAAAACCTCAAGAAGCTCGGCGGGTTGATTCGGCGCGCGCAGAACCGCGGCTATGCCACGCTCGCGCGGATTGCCGATCACTTGGAACAGCTCGCGGTCGGCGACGAATCGAACGCCGCCATCGACGCCATCGATGCGGTGAGCTTGATGACGGTGCACGCGGCAAAGGGCCTCGAGTTCCCCATCGTGTTCGTCGTCAATATGGGACGCGGCACCGGGGGAGCGCGCGCGCCGATCCGCGTCGCGACCGATGCCTCGGGCGACCCATCGGTTGCCATCGCCGACTATCAGTCCGAAGCCGACGAGGCTGCGCAGGCCAGGGAGCGCGAGGAGACGAAACGCCTGCTGTACGTTGCGCTCACGCGTGCGCGCGATCGCGTCTATCTGTCGGCGACCGTTCAGAACGGTGCGTGCCGGATGGGGCGAGGCAGTCTGGGTGAAGTGCTGCCGGTGTCGCTCAAGGCGCTTTTCGCCGAGGCGGCTGTGGTGGTCGCCGCCGACGCTGCAGAGCAACGTCTCGTCACTTGGTCCTGGCGCGAGGGTCACACGCACCGGCTCGCCGTTGCCGCCCCTCCTGACCCACCGAAACAACTGGTGGCCGGGAGTCCCTCAGCCCCGCCATACACCAGCATCGCTGCCGCGCCGGGGACCCCGCCAAGACACTCCAGCGCGGCTGCTTGGCTGGGGACCCCGCCGCCCGACGATTTCGGTGCCGTCGCCGATCGAAGCGCGACCGTACGCGTGCCCGTGACGGGCATAATCGTCCCCCCTGGCTTGACGGCGGGCGAAACTGACACCAGCGATCGGCCGAGCGACGCCATCGTCGGGACGATGGCTCATCGCCTGTTCGGCCTGCTTGGCACGACGGGGCCCGACGTCGTGCGACAACGGGCGCGGGCATTGCTGGCAGCGCCGCAGTCACCGGTCGTCGACGATGGGAAGATTGATCGCGCGCTCGCATACGCGGCACGTCTGCGGCAGCATCCGGACCTCGCTGGGCTTGTCGCGTCGGGCCGGCTGTTGTACGAGGTGCCCTTCTCCCTGCGCGTCGATCCCGCCACGATCGTGCGCGGCTCGATCGACTGCCTCGTTAGAATCGGCGATGGACGGGTCGTCGTGGTCGAGTTGAAAACGGGCACAAGACGGCCCGAGCACGAGGCTCAGCTTGCGCTTTACGTTGACGCCGCGCGAGCGCTTTTCCCTGGCCGAGCGGTCGAAGGTTTGCTCGTGTACGCCACTTGATGTCTGAGCCCCGGCCGGCCCGTCGCGAGTCTCCTATCCTTTACACGGTCGGTCATTCGACGCGCTCGCTGGACGAGTTCCTCGAGCTCCTTGGGGCGCACCGCGTCAGGCAGCTCGGCGACATTCGCACCGTTCCCCGGTCGCGGCGTCATCCCCACTTTGCCATCGACGCTCTTTCAGTGTCGCTTCCCCGCGTGGGAATTGCGTATCGGCACTTCCCAGGCTTGGGTGGATTGAGGAAGCCGCGGGCCGATTCGCCGAACACGGCGTGGCGGCATTCCGGGTTTCGCGCATATGCCGATTACATGGCGACGCGTGCATTCGAGACGGCCATCGAGCAGCTGCTGGAGTTCGCGCGCGCGTCAGCGAGCGGGGGCTTTGAGGGCGGTGCGCCTCGAACCGTCATCATGTGCGCTGAAGCCGTCTGGTGGCGCTGTCATCGGCAGCTCGTTGCCGACGCGCTCGTCGCGCGCGGCGTCGAGGTGCGGCACATTTCAACCGGCCGGGCCGCGCCGCCGCATGAGCTCACGGAGTTTGCGCGGGTGGTCGACGGAAAGGTGAGCTATCCGGGCCTAATACGATGACTGCTCGGCCCAGGCTTGGGCGCGTGCCTCGGCCTCTTCTTGTTTTCGCAATCAGGACCACGGAGCGATCGGGTGTGGCGTCGGGGCCCCGGCTGACCCAGGCGACCCAATGCGAGCCGCGCGCCTCACTTTGAACTCGATAGGACCCGGTGTTGGCCGCCATGTGACCCAAAGGCTATCAGATTTCGCCTGAATTCGTGAAGATCTGGTGGATTTCGGCCGATTCTCGTTGCGTATAGCCGGACCATTTCATAGAATCAACTTTTTGGAGCTTTTTTAGGCCCCTACCGGGGTGAGGGAGTCAGAGTGACTTTGACCTGTCCGCATTGCGGCAACGACCGAAACTTCCAGGTCAAGACGCTGCAGATGCACGTCGTTCACCTCGAGGATGGCCGCGTTGAGGTGTCGGAGGAGAGCCGGCCAGCCGTGCTCGAAGTGCTTTGCGACGAATGTGAAACCGCGCTCAAGTTTGAGGAGTTCGAGGATCCCCTCCGCAAAGAAGTGCTGCTCACGATCGGCGCGCGCTAGCGCGGGCGGCGTTCCATCAGGTTTCCCCTCCCTCGGCTTCTTCGAAGTAGTCGCAATCGGGGCAAATCCATTCCCGCTCCGTGCGCGTCGTCGCGGTGGGATTCCCGGGGTTTTGGACGACAATCTTGTTCTCCTTGAGGCGCATCGATCCGCCGCATAGAGGACATTCTTTGGTTGCGGGCATGATTCTTGTTCACGGTAACATCCGTGCGTTGTCTTGACAAGCGCTGGAACGCCTCCTATCGTACCGATGTGCCGTACGACTGCTTCGCCGATGAAATCGCGATCGATTTTCCATCGGTCGGCCACGTCGTCGAGCGGATACGCGACGCCTTTTTGGGCGAGCGTCCCCGCGCCGACTTGCTCACGACTGAGCTGCACCTGTCGAGACGCGAAGCGTCCGGCGGCCTCGTCGTGCCGCTCGAGGTGCCGATCCGCGGCACGTGCCCGATCTGCGGCGGCCGCGGCGAATCGTGGACCGAGCGGTGCGATCCGTGCCGCGGCACCGGCGAATCACTGTTTCATCATCCCGTCCGTCTTCGGGTGCCGGCCGGGGTTGCCCACGGCACGCGTTTCCGCTTCAGCGTGACGTCCCCGCACGCAGCCTCGGTGCGCGTCGAAGTACGGGTCGCCATCCGGCCTGCCGTCGTCTAATTCTTTCCGGTCTGCACGCTCACGGCCGCATCGATCCTTGTTATTCGCGCGGCAAAGCCGCTATCCTTGGCGTATGCAAGTGGATCAAAAGAACGTGCTGGAAGCGCTGAAGGTCGTCAACGATCCCGATCTCCACCGTGACATCGTCAGCCTTGGCTTCATCAAGAATCTCAACATCGACGGAGGACGCGTCGCGTTCACGATCGAGCTGACGACGCCCGCCTGTCCCGTCAAGGATCAGATGCGCGATCAGGCCCGTGCGGCCGTCATGCAGGTGCCCGGCGTGTCGGCGGTCGAGGTGCAGATGACCGCGCGCGTCCGCGAGGCGGTCGGTGGTGACGGCACGCGGTCGTCGCTGCCCGGCATCAAGAACGTCATCGCGGTCGGCGCGGGCAAAGGCGGCGTCGGAAAGACGACGGTGGCAGTCAACCTGGCCATCGCCCTGGCGAAATGTGGCGGCAAGGTCGGCATCATCGACGCCGACCTCTACGGTCCCAACGTGCCGATCATGCTGGGGATCAAGACGCAGCTCACCACCGACGGTCAGAAGATTGTGCCGGCAAAAAAATTCGGCCTGCAGGTCATCTCGATGGGGTTCCTGACCACCGACGATGCGCCGATCATCTGGCGCGGACCGATGCTGCACGGCGCGCTTCAACAGTTCTTCCGCGAAGTGAAATGGGTCGATCTCGACTATCTGGTGGTCGATATGCCGCCCGGCACGGGCGACATCGCGCTGAGCCTGAGTCAAACCGTCGCCGTCGCCGGCTCGATCGTCGTCACGACGCCGCAGCAGGTGTCGCTGGCCGACAGCCGCCGCGCCGTCGCGATGTACAAGAAACTGAACATGCCGCCGATCGGCATCATCGAGAACATGAGTCATTTCGTCTGCCCCAATTGCGAGCACGAATCCGACATCTTCGGGCGTGGCGGTGGCGAGCGGATGGCCGAGGAGCTCAAGGTGCCGTTTCTCGGACGGATTCCCATCTATCAGCCGATACGCGAAGGCAGCGACGAAGGAGTGCCGCTCATGATCAGCGAGCCGGACTCGCCGGCCGCGCGTGCGCTGTTGGCGGTGGCGGAGCGCACCGCCGCGCAGTTGTCGATCGCGAGCTACTCGCGGGCGACGATTCCGTTGACGGTGGTCAGATGAGCGCCTGCGGCCAGCGCGAGGCGCCGGAGGGAAACGCGGCGCAGCCGCGTCGCCGAGCGCGAGCGAGCGGGGGTGGGGCCCCGCGAGCCGTAAAAAATGTTATTCAGCTATCAGCGACCCTGCTGTTTCTGGTTACCGTCGCCGGCTGTGCTCCCGGCACGTCAAATACTCCGCAAGCGGGAGCGTCGATGAGCCAGGCGATCATCGAGCCGTACCTGAAGATTCAGACCGCGCTCGCCAGCGACAGCATCGACGAGGTGAAAGCCAACGCCGGCAACATCGCGACCGCGGCGACGGCGCTAGGAGCGCCGGCGGTGCGAATCGACATGGCCGCGGTGCAGCTCGCCTCGGTCGGCGATCTCGCTGCCGCGCGCGAAAAGTTCGGCGCGCTCAGCGACGCGATCGTGACCTACATGGACGGATTGCATCTCACGCCGCCCGAGGGCGTGCGTGTCGCGTACTGCCCGATGGTGAAAAAGCCGTGGCTGCAGGAGGGATCGACGCTCGCGAATCCCTATTACGGCAGCTCGATGCTTACTTGCGGCAGCTTCCGTTGAACATCTCGTTCAGCAAGCACACGCTGGCCAATGGCCTTGATGTTCTGCTGCACGAGGACCACGCGTGCCCGATCGTGGCGGTGAATCTCTGGTACCACGTCGGATCCAAGAACGAACGCCCGGGCCATACAGGGTTCGCGCACCTCTTCGAGCACCTGATGTTCGAGGGATCGCAGCATCACGACGGCGGATACTTTCAGCCGCTCGAGGGCGCTGGCGCGTCGTTGAACGGATCGACCAACGCCGATCGGACCAATTACTGGGAAGTCGTTCCAACCAATGCGCTGGAGCTCGCGCTGTGGATGGAATCCGATCGAATGGGGTACTTGCTTCCGGCGCTGACGGAAGCGAAGTTTTCCAACCAGCGCGACGTGGTGCTGAACGAGCGCAGGCAGAATTACGAGAATCGCCCGTATGGTCTCGCGCCGATGGCCGTGCTGGCGGCGCTCTTTCCGGCCGATCATCCCTACCACTGGACGACCATTGGTGAGATCGCGGATCTCAACGCCGTCCGCCTCGACGAGGTCCACGCGTTTTTCCGACGCTACTATCATCCCGCGAACGCGTCGCTGACGCTTGCGGGCGACATCGATCCCGACGCAGCCTTGGCGCTGGTCGCCGCTCACTTCGAAGGCATCGAGCCTGGCGAGCGGGTCGATGCCGTCCGCGCCGATGCGGCGCTCGAAGGGGAAATCAGGCTGCGGCTCGAGGATCGCGTCGAGCTGCCGCGGTTGTACCTGGCCTGGCTGACGCCGGCGATGTTTGCCGATGGCGATGCCGAGCTCGATCTCGCGTCGGACCTGCTCGCCAACGGCAAGACCTCGCGCTTGTACCGGCGGCTCGTGTTCGACGAGCGTATGGCCACCGACGTGTCCGCGGTGCAGAATTCGCGTGAGGTGGCCGGCTTCGTCCAGCTCGTCGCGACTGCGGCGCCCGGGCACACGCTTTCGGAGATCGAGCGCGCGATCCTCGAGGAAATTGCGAGGCTCGGCGCCGACGGGCCCACTGACGAGGAGATCGAACGGGGACGCGTGCAGGCCGAGGCACAGTTCATGTTCCGCCTGCAGACCGTCGGCGGTTTCGGCGGAAAATCGGATCAGCTGAATGCGTACAATATATTTGTCGGCGATCCCGGGTACTTCGATCGCGATCTCGCGCGTTATCAGGCCGTCACCAGGACGTCGATCCCGCACGCGGTCCAGCGCTACCTCGATCCCACCCGACGCGTGACGCTCAGCATCGTGCCCCGCGGCCGCCTGGAGCTCGCGATTCCCGATTCGACGGCGGCGGTCGTGTCGTGACGGCGCCTCCTCCCGTGCCGCGAGCACCGAAAGTCGATCGCTCCCGCCTGCCCGAACCCGGTCCGGTTCCCCCCGTGACCTTCCCGCGACGCTTTCGAGCGGCCTGCGGGTCTGGAGCGTTCGGCACGCGCCAGTTCCCATCGTGGTGTTCATGCTGCTCGTCCGGCGCGGGTCCGCCAGCGATCCCCCGGGGAAGGAAGGGCTCGCCGCGGTCACGGCCGACATGCTCGATGAGGGCAGCGGCGCGTTGTCCGCCATCGAGCTGCATGAGGCGCTGGCGAGGATTGGCGCACAGTTCGATATCGACATCGGATCGGACGCGACGCTGGTCAGCATGACGACGCTGAACCGGTTTGCCGATCGTGGGCTCGCGCTCATGGCGGATGTGGTGGTGCGGCCGGCGTTCACCGAAGGCGATTTCGTGCGCGTTCGCCAGCTGCGCTTGCATCGCCTCACGCAACTGCGCGACATGCCGGCAGCGGTTGCCGATCGGACGTTCATCCGCTTGTTGTATGGCGACCATCCGTACGGCCACACGCCGATGGGCAGCGAGCACGCGCTCGCGTCGATGACGATCGACGAGGTGCGGGCATTTCACACGCGGGCGATTCGGCCGTCGGCCGCGACGCTCCTCGCCGTTGGTGATTGCGAGCACGCGGAGGTTCTCCAACTCGCGGCAAACGCGTTCGCCGGCTGGGATGGTGCGGGCGACGACCAGTCCGTTGCGGGCTGGCCGCCGGCGCAGCCCGTCGTGGTCCCAGCCAGGCTGAACGTCGTTCCGCGCCCGAGCGCGCCGCAGTCCGAGCTGCGCATCGGCCATGTGGCGGCGGCACGCGCGACGCCCGATTACCACGCGCTGGTCGCCGCGAATATGGTGCTCGGCGGCCAATTCGTCAGCCGCCTCAATTTGAACCTTCGTCAGGACAAGGGCTTTACCTACGGCGCGCGGACCGCGTTCGATTTCCGGAAGCTGCCCGGTCCCTTCGCGCTGCACGTGAGCGTGCAGACGACGGCGACGGCGCGCGCGATCGAAGAATCGCTCGGGGAGATCGCCGCGATTCGGGGTCCGCGGCCGATAACGGGCGAGGAACTGGCGCTGAGCGCCGCGGCCCTCACCCGTGGATACGCACGAAACTTCGAGACGGCGGGGCAGGTCGCCCGCGCGGCGGCTCAACTCGCGCTCTACGACTTGCCGGACGACTACTTTGCACAGTTTGTCTCGATCGTGGAGCGCGTCACTCCGGATGAGGCCACACGCGTATTGGCGCGGCACCTCGATCCTGCGCGCCTCACGACGCTTGTCGTCGGCGACCTCGACGTGATCGGCCGCGATCTCTCGCTCCTCAATTTGGGCGAACCCGTCGTCCTTTCGGCCGACACATTTTGATAGACTTCGGCATCTGAGATTTCCGATTGACGTTTGCCGATTGACGATTTTCATCGATCGCAAATCGGAAATCGTAGATCGGAGATCCAGATGAAGGCTGTCCGATTCCACCAGCACGGCGGTGCTGATGTCCTCCGCTTCGAGGACGTTCCGGAGCCTCCACTCGAGCCCGGCGAAGTTCTGGTGCGGGTGCGCGCCTGCGCCCTCAATCATCTCGATTTGTGGGCGCGGCGCGGGCTCGAGCACGTCCAGATCCCGATGCCGCACATTTCCGGCAGCGACGTGGCCGGCGAAGTCGTGGCGTCGGTTGTCCCGGAAGTCGCTGTCGGGCGCCGAGTGATGCTGCAGCCCGGCTTGAGCTGCGGCCGCTGCGCGGCGTGCCTTTCCGGCAAAGACAACGAATGCCCGCGGTACGAGGCTCTCGGATACTTGAATCACGACGGCGGCTATGCCGAGCTTGTGAAGGTGCCGGCCCAGAATCTCGTCTCCATTCCGGACGAGATCGATTTCGTGCACGCGGCGGCCTTTCCCCTGACGTTCCTCACGGCGTGGCACATGCTGATGACGCGTGCTCAGATGAAGCGCGGCGACGACGTGCTCGTGCTCGCCGCCGGCAGCGGCGTCGGGCAGGCGGCCATTCAAATCGCTTTTCTGCACGGCGCCCGCGTGTTTGCCACCGCGGGGACCGAGGAAAAGCTCGAGCGCGCCCGATCCCTCGGCGCCTTCGAAGTAATCCATCATCACAAGCAGAACATTGCCGAAGAGATCAAGCGTTTCACGAACCGCCGGGGCGTCGACGTCGTCATCGAACACGTGGGCGAGGCGACCTGGGCCAACAGCGTGCGGTCGCTCGCGCGGGGCGGGCGCCTGGTGACGTGCGGCGCGACCTCGGGTTGGCAAGGCGTGCTCGATTTGCGCGCGCTGTTTGGCAAACGGCTGTCGATTCTCGGATCCTACATGGGCACGAAGGGTGAGCTGCTGCGTGCGGCTCGGTTTTTCTTCGCCGGCCAGATCAGGCCGGTGATCGATCGCACGTTCCCGCTCGCCGACGCCGCGTCGGCCCAGCGCCGGCTGGAAGAGTCCGGACAATTCGGGAAGATCGTCCTCGAGGTCTGATGCGGCTGCAGCGCCTGAGCGTCAACCTGTTCGGCCTGATCGCGGTCGTCAGTGTGCTGCTGGCGGGAGCGACCGTCTGGCTCCTGCTGACCAACCCGGTCACCGTGGCCAATGCCGTGAACGAAGGCGAAATCTCGCCACTCGTCCGCGAGCTCGCCCAAGCCCTGCTCAGTGCGCTCAGCGGGTTATTGAGGTATCTGTGAGGTCCCCCTGAAGCCGGACACTACGACAGGCACCGTGAAACAAATGCGACGTTTGAACGCAGAGCTCACAGAGCCCACGGAAAAATGCAACCACGAAGACACGAAGGCACGAAAAGGAATCGAGAACTTCTCTGCGGCCTCCGCGGTCTCTGTGTTTAACGTGATTTGTTGACAAGCTCTTTAGGCGGACCCCTCCAGCGCTCTTTTCAGAAACCGCGTCAACACCCAGCCGTCGACAAACTTGAACGGCGTCTTGCCGGTGCTGTAGTGACCGCACGGCAGCACGGCGACTTCGTGCGGTATCGCGCGCTCGCGGAACTCTCGAACGAGATCTTCCGACAGATCGACGGGAAACGTCAGGTCGTAACGCGCGTAGACGAGCAGCGTCTGCCGGTCGCGCAAGCGCTCGAGATACCAACGCGGGCTGATCGGTTTCCACAGCGTGCGAAGCAAATCGAGCTCGATGTGCCCATCGAGCCCGTCGCGTACATGCTGTGTCGAGACCCCCCGCCACACGACGTCGGCAAAGTGGGGCGAGATGTGATTGAGCGCCTCGGCTCGAATGAGCGGCTCGTGCGCCGCTGTCAGCAGCGCGAGGCACGATCCGAGGCTGGTGCCGAGGATGCCGATGCGATCGTACCCCTCCGCGGCAAGCCAGGCGATCGCGCGCCGCGCGTCGAGCACTGCCTGGCGGCACACCTGCACGGTTCGCGCGACGTTGGCGCTGACAATGTAATCCGCGCGGTGCAGCTCGGGCGGCATGCGCCGGTCGTGATAGGGCAGGCTGAGGCGCAGCGCGCTCAGGCCGCTCCACGCGAGCAGCCGGCACAGGCCGACGTGGCCGCCGGGACCGGCATTCCACTGCGGCAGCACCAGGACAGCCGCACGATGGCGGCGGCGGGTCGCGCGAGGCGCGGGAACGTAGCGGCAGTAGACGGTGTTGTTTTCGGCTTGCGGCGTCGTGAACGCGCTCGGAAACGTCAGGATCTGGTCGCCGTCGCGCGACGGCGCTATCAGTTCATATTCGTCGGTCGGGGGCGGCGTGAAGAACGCTTCGGTGTCGGCCATCACATGAGACACCCATTCTTCGAGCACCTCCGGTGGCGCGACGTCTGGCCCCTCGCTGCCGCCCGGAGCAGGCCGATAGCCGTTCTGACCGATCCATTCGAGACCCCATTCAAACGGACGGAGAACCCGATCGGTGGTGACCGACGCGAGCCGGCGCTCCCAGGCGTGAAAGAGTTGTTGGAGCATAGACTCCTTCACCATGCTATACTCACTCACCTCATCGGGTTTAAGCCCGACGTTAAGAACACCATGCGATTCCTGACTAACGGGCGAAAGTGGAGCTGGCCAAAGCGGGCCGGCCGTGTTGGAGGCATTGCGCTCGAGCGATAATCATCCACGTTCATCGAGCCATAACGCCGCCGACACGGTACTTGCCGCGTCGGCTTTTTTTTTGATCCCTTATGTCCACAATTCCCGTCGGCATTCTCGGCGCGACCGGCATGGTCGGCCAACAGTTCATCGCCCTGCTCGCGAACCATCCGTGGTTTCGTATCGCCTGGCTCGGC
>QHWL01000784.1:0-653 GCA_003222555.1 Acidobacteriota bacterium
GTCTGCCTGGCGCCAGCCCGGAGACGATGGCCTCGGCGGTGGCGCTGCCGCTCGAAAAGCAGTTTGCAACCATCGCGGGCCTCACCTCAATCAATTCCACGAGCACACAAGGGAACACGAGCGTCGCGCTGCAGTTCGATCTGAGCCGCAACATCGACGCCGCAGCTCAGGATGTGCAGGCGATGATCGCGAAGGCGGCGCGTCAGCTTCCGCCGCAGATGCCGGCGCCGCCGTCGTATCAGAAGGCGAATCCGAGCGACCAGCCGGTCATGATCCTCGTGCTGCGGTCGCAAATCCTTCCGATGTCCTTGGTCGATGAGTACGCCCAATCGACGGTTGCTCAACGCATTTCGACGGTGGACGGCGTCGCACAGGTGGAGGTATTCGGCTCGGCGAAGTACGCGGTGCGCGTCGACCTCGATCCCCGCAGCCTTTCGGCGTATGGCATTGGCATCGATGAAGCAGCGAACGCGATTCAGACCGCGAACGTGAATCTGCCGACCGGCACGATCTACGGGCCGGAGCACACTTACACGGTCCTGGCCAACGGGCAGTTGCTGCGCGCGTCGGCGTACGGGCCGACAATCATCGCGTATCGCGGCGGCAACCCCGTGCGGCTCGACCAGGTGGCACACGTCTACGACGGCATCGAG
>QHWL01000784.1:693-1130 GCA_003222555.1 Acidobacteriota bacterium
TCTATCTCGCCGTCCGGAAGCAGCCGGGTACCAACCTAGTCGCCGTGGTCGCCGCGATCAAGGAGCTGATGCCGACCTTCCGAGCGCAGTTGCCGCCGTCGATGACGCTCGATGTCCGCAGCGATCGCTCCGTGTCAATCCGCGCGTCGGTCCACGACGTCAAGTTCACGCTGCTCCTCACGGTCGGGCTCGTCGTGATGGTCATCTTCCTGTTCCTCCGGAACCTGTCGGCGACGGTCATTCCCAGTCTCGCACTGCCGGCTTCCATCGTTGCGACCTTCGCGGTGATGTATCTGCTCGGGTACAGCCTCGACAACCTCTCGCTGATGGCGCTCACGCTGTCGGTCGGCTTCGTCGTCGACGACGCGATCGTGATGCTGGAGAACATCGTCCGGCACATGGAGATGGGTAAGGCCGCGATGCGGGCCGCCTTCGAC
>QHWL01000309.1 GCA_003222555.1 Acidobacteriota bacterium
AGGCCCAGGCCACCATCTGGGGCGCCCGAGCGCTCAGCATGCGGATGCCGGTCGGCATCGGAATTCCCAGCGCGATGCCGATTGGCACGAGCATCGCCACCGCGATGGCGATCCGCGCGACGCGGGTCAAAGGGATAGCCCAGGCGATAAGCGGTGCGATGAGGGGGAGCACCGCACAGCCCATAACCGCGACGACGACAAGGGAGAACGCCGCTCGCGGCCGCAGCCTCGCCTGGTCGAAGCGGCGACTCCACGCCGCGCCGATCCCGGTGCCGAGCAGCAGGGAGAACAGGGTGACCGTCAGCGAATAGACCGGATGACCGAGCAGCAGCACGAACCGCTGCAGCATCGAGACTTCAATCAGCATGAACCCGGCGCCGAGAGCGCCGAAGAAGACGAGCCAGCCGAACCAGCCGCGCGGGCGTTCGCCGCCCGCGACAATGAGGGGCCCGAGGACGAACAGCACGACGAGTCCGGCGGAGATGCCCATCAGCGTCAGGAGCGCGCTCAATCCGTTGCCGAACAGCATCGAGCGTCCGAACGCGACCTGGAACTGATTCTTCAGCTTGGTGGTGTGAAAAAAGAACGGCCGGTCGTCGGTCGTCGGGCGAATGTCTTCTCTGTAGCTCGTGTAAAACTGCTGACGATCGCCGCTGCGAATAAGCCGCGCGTAGTCGGCGGTCGAGGTGCCATCGATCCACTCGGTTGGCGGCGGCTCGGCCCGCAGGGCGCCGGCGGGCGTCGGCGCGTACAGGACGTGAAATCCAAGCGTGCGGGCGACGTCGCGCACCACGACGATCTCGCCGGTTGTGAATGGCGTCCTTTTCAGCAGAAACGTTGCCACGCGGTCGTGCTGCACGATGACGAGTCTCGACGCGGCATCCCATCCCCGTCCTTCGCAGGCCGCCTGCGCCAGCGACACGAGGCGCAGGCCGTCCATAACCCAGCGCGTGACCGTCAGCACGCCGTCATCGGAAAGGTGATCGAGGTAGTCGTTGAACGCTTCGACCGTGTAGAGCGTGTTCTCCGTGAGCGTGTATGCGCCGGCCGCGGTGGCCGCCCACGTGTCGACAAGCGACGCCTGGATGACGTCGTAGCGATCCGGCGCCCGCCGGACGAAGCTGCGGCCGTCGTCGACGATGATGCGGACGCGCGGGTGCGTATAGATGCCGCCGGAGAAGTCGCGAAACCGATCGCGCATCACATCGTCGGCGATGATCGGATTGATTTCGACACCGTCGACGTGACGGGCGCCGAACACGAGCGCCGACACCAGGTCGCGGCCGCCTCCGGGACCGATGACCAGGGCAGTGAAGCCGGGATTGGGGATTCGGGATTCGGGATTCGCGGGATTCGCGGGATTCTTCCCCGTCGAATCCCCAATCCCAAATCCCGAATCCCGGCTCTTGAGGTGATACGCGAACGCCGTCAGTTCGTACCGCAAATACTGCGCGTTGGAGAGGTCGGTTGAGACGTGCAGGATGGGCGTCGAGGCCGCCGAATCGATGTCCATGTACCGGGTGTCGGGCAGCGGACCCTTGTATGCGCTGCTCAGCGACCAGTCGCCGTGCGTGCGCTCGTAGACGCCGATGCGTGAAAACGAGTTCCACTGGCTGAACAAGACGTGGTCGCCCGCATGACCCTTCGTCACGGCGACGTCGAATGGGGCAAGACCCGACAGCTGGCCGGCCAGGGTCAAGAGAATGATCACGACGGCCACGCCGGTCATGCGGCCCCGACTGCGGCGCGGCGCGAACAGCCAGGCCGCGATGAGCGCGAGCGTGGCCGCGCAGAGTACCGCGCCGGGCGCGCCAACGCGATCGAGCAACGGGATCAGAATCAGGCAGCCGGCGGCGGCGCCTATGAGATCGGCGGCATAGACGGCGTTGATTCGCGAGGCCAGGCGCGAGATGGCCAGGGTGATGACCAGGCCGCCCGCGAAGAAGGGCAGCGCGGCGAGCGCGTAAATCGTCAGCATCAGTGCGAGATTGCGCGGTGAATAGTTGAGGCCGACCTGCAGACGGACCAGGACGAACAGGGCGGCGATCGTGCACACGGCGGAGATCACGGATTGACGCGCGAGGAGCATGTCGGTCGCCATGCGATCGAGCTGCCGGCGCGCGATGTAGGCGAATACCCCGCTTGCACTGAGGCCGAACAGGGCGATCGAGATCGCCAGAAACGCGAAGTGGTAATACATGACGACCGAAAAAATACGAGTCAGGGCGAGCTCGATCATCAGGAGCGACTCGGAAATGAGCGCGACGCCGGCAAGCGTCGATCGTGAAGGCGGCGCGGTCGACATCATCGGGGAGTGTAGCATTCACCTATGCTCGCGCGGTCCCACCTACCTAGTGCGCCGGGGCCCCACCCCCGGCGCGGTTGCTCGGCGCATGCGCGCCTCGCAACGGCTCAAGGCTGTTGCTCGCTCGCGCTTTGCCTCAAATGGCTTATCACGAAGGCATTCACGAAGTAGCACGAAGATCACGAAGAATAAGAAGAAGGTGATTGAGTGCGACGCTGCGCGCTGGCTTAGGGGGAATAACTCCGGTGCTCGGGTCTAAGGTAGACTAACGGACCGTGCGCGCCACTGCCGCTGAGAAACCGCAATCGGGCGGGCTCGTGCTCCTGTGCCTGGCGTCGTGGGCCATTCCTGGCGTCGGACATCTGTGGCTGGGCCGCCGAGCCAAGGGCCTCATCCTTCTCTTCGCCCTTCCGTTGATGTTCGCGCTTGGGCTCGCGATTCATGGCCGCCTGTTTCCGTTCGACCGATCGGATCTGCTCGTCGGACTCGCCGCCCTCGCCGATGTCGGCATCGGCCTCACTTATTTTGTGGCCGCGGTGCTCGGATTCGGCGCGGGTGATGTGCGGGCGGTCACCTACGAGTACGGGAACGCGTTTCTCATCGTGGCAGGGCTGCTGAACCTTCTCGTCGTCATCGACGCGTACGACGTGGCCATGGGCCGTAAGTGATGCAGAGCCACATCCTGCTGCTCGCGATTTTCGCGTTCTTCGTGTCGTTGGTGTTCGCGGTTCTTACGAAAGATGACGCCCGCGAGCAACTTCGGCTGGGCGCGATGCTGTTTGGCGGCTTCATCGTTGCGGCGCTCATTCTGGGATGGTTGATGTACCCGATCCCGCTGTAGGCTCTGTTTATGGTCTTTGACAACCTCCTTCTCGAGCGCGAGAGCGCCGTCGCCATCGTCACCATCAATCGCCCGAAAGTGCTCAATGCCCTTAACGCGCGGACGCTCGACGAGCTCGGTCGCGCCGTTCTCGATCTGAAGCACGACGACGGTGTGCGCGTCGTGATTGTGACGGGCGCGGGCGAGAAATCTTTTGTGGCGGGCGCCGACATCAGCGAGCTGGCGGTGCAGACGCCGACGGGCGGCCGCGAGCTCGCGCTCACCGGTCAGCACGTGCTGGATGCGATCGAGAACTTGGGCAAGCCGGTCATCGCCGCGATCAACGGCTACGCATTGGGCGGCGGCTGCGAGCTCGCGATGGCGTGCACTCTGCGGCTGGCCGCCGATACCGCGAAGCTCGGGCAGCCCGAGATCAACCTCGGTATCATTCCGGGATACGCCGGCACACAGAGACTCTCGCGGCTCGTCGGCAAGGGAAAAGCGATGGAGCTCATCCTCTCGGGTGCGCTCATCGGCGCGAGCGAAGCCGAGAGAATCGGTCTGGTAAATCGCGTCGTGCCGGCCGCCGAGCTGATGACGGAAGCGCGGAAGCTCGCCGGGCAGCTGGCGGCGAGTGCGCCGATCGCGATGCGCTACATCATCAGCGCGATCAACAAAGGCCTCGAGATGCCGTTTGCCGAAGGGTCCGTGTTCGAGGCGACGCTGTTTGGCTTGATCGCGTCGACCGACGACATGCGCGAGGGGACGAGGGCGTTCCTCGAGAAGCGGAAAGCCGAGTTCAAGGGGAAATAGGGCGCGATCAATTTACAATTCACAATTTACAAGTACAAAGAGCTTCGCAGGTTCTGAACTCCACCAGAGAGTGATGCACATCATCGAGGGCTCCCAGTCGGCTGCCGGGTTCCGGTTCGCGATTGTCGTGTCGAAATACAACGACTTCGTGACCGAGCGCCTGCAGACGGGCGCGCTCGCGGCGCTCGCGGCGGCCGGGGTCTCGTCGGGAGACATCACGGTGGTGCGCGTGCCCGGCGCCTTCGAGATTCCGATCGCGGCGCAACACGCAGCTCGAAGCGGCCGCTACGATGCCGTGGTGTGTCTTGGCTGCCTCATTCGCGGCGCGACACCGCACTTCGAGTACCTCGCGTCGGCGGTCTCGAACGGTCTGACCGCTGCAGCCGGCGCGACCGGCGTCCCGATGGCGTTTGGCGTCCTGACGACGAACTCGGTCGAGGAGGCCTTGCAGCGGGCTGGCGACGGTCTCAGTAACAAAGGATGGGAGGCGGCGGCCGCGGCGATCGAAATGGCCGCCGTTGTCGCGCAGCTGACGCGAGCGTCGTCTCAAGCGTGAGGGCGCCGATCGCAACACCTGCGCCTCGCGCGAGGCAGGGTCGCAGCGCCGCGAAACGCCCTGAGCCAGGAGTCCCGGGAGCGGGCGGCGGCGCGATAATAAATATGGGGCCCCGCCAGCAGTGAGAAAAAAGGATCGACGCCATCGCGCGCGCGAAGCGGCGCTGCAGATCCTTTACCAATGGGACATCGCTCGCGGCGGTGTGGAGCGCGCCGCCGACACGTTTTTCGAGCTGCAGTGGCACGACACGGACCCGCCGTCGGAGGCTTTGCGGGGTTTCGCCACCAGCTTGGCGCGCGACACCGTGGCGAGGCTCGACACGATCGATCCGCTGATCGCTGAAACCGCGGAGCGGTGGCGGCCGGAACGGATGGCAGTGCTCGATCGGCTGATTCTCCGGATGGCGGTGTGCGAGCTCATCCGCGACAGGGAGACGCCGCCCCCCGTCGTCATCAACGAGGCCCTCGAATTGGCGCGGACGTTCAGCACCGAAGACGCCGTGAAGTTCATCAACGGAATGCTGGATGGCGTCCGCAAAAAACTCGAAGCTCGCTAAAAGCGCCACCACGGAGGTCACGGAGCGAAAACTCGCGACTGAGGGCACGGAATTAGTAATCATTTTCCGTGTGTCTCCGTTCTTTCGCGGTGTCCTCCGTGGTAGCGTTTTTCCACGTGGTATCGTTTTTATGTCTTCTCAGGACGAACAACTTCAACAGCGTCAATCGAACCTCGCCGAGCTGGGGAACCTCGGGATCGAGATCTATCCACGCCGGTTCGATCGACGCCATACGATTTCGCAGCTCGTCGACGCCTACGGGCTGCGGAGCCACGACGAGCTCGAGGCCGAGAAAATCGAGACGGTCACCAGCGGCCGCATCCTCACGATCCGGTCGTTTGGCAAGGCCAATTTCCTGGTGCTGTCGGATGGCCGCGCGAAGGTGCAAGTCTACCTTCGTCAGGACTCGCTGCCCCCGCTCGATTTCCAGATCTTCAAGCTGCTCGACTTCGGCGATTGGGTCGGTGTCGAAGGCCATCTGTTCCGGACCAAGACCAATGAGTTCACGATTTGGGCGTCGCGGCTGCACTTCCTCGCGAAATGCCTGCTGCCGCTGCCCGAAAAGTGGCACGGGCTCACCGACGTCGAGATCCGGTACCGGCAGCGTTATTTGGACCTGAGTGTCAACCCCGACTCCAGGCGCGTGTTCGAAACGCGCAGCCGGATCGTCTCGGCCATCCGCGAGTTCATGACCGCGCGAGGCTACCTGGAGGTGGAGACGCCGATGATGCAGCCGATCGCGGGAGGCGCGATTGCGCGGCCGTTCGTCACGCACCACAACGCGCTCGACATGGATCTTTACCTGCGCGTTGCGCCGGAGCTGTATTTGAAGCGGCTTACGATCGGCGGGTTGGAGAAGGTGTTCGAAATCAACCGCAACTTCCGGAACGAGGGGATCTCGACGCAGCACAACCCCGAGTTCACCATGATGGAGTTCTACGAGGCCTACGCCGATTACCACTCGCTGATGGCGATGACCGAGGAGATGATCGGCGCCGTTGCCCGCCAGGCCATCGGCACCGACGAGGTGACGTTCGGCGACCATCAGATTTCGCTGAAGGCGCCGTACCGGCGGCGATCGCTCCGGCACGCAGTCGCGGAAGAAGCGTCAGAGAGGCTAGGCCGCCAGGTTGACGAGAAAGACCTGAGAGATTACTGGACGGTCGTCAAGCTTGCGCGCGATCTGGCGCTGCCAAACTACATCCCTCCGGCGCCAGGCACCGGCGGCGCAGGCAGAATCACTATGGATCTCCTTGAACGGCTCTGTGAAGGCCAACTGATTGAGCCGACCTTTGTGTACGACTTCCCGACCGAAGTGTCGCCGCTTTCGAAGCAGAAGCCCGACGATCCGGAAACCGTCGAGCGCTTCGAGCTCTATATCGGCGGCTTCGAGGTGGCCAACGCCTTCAGCGAGCTGAACGATCCGGCGGAACAGCGCCGCCGGTTCGAGGAACAGTTGAAGGAGCGGGCGCGCGGCGATCTGGAAGCGCACCAGATGGACGAGGATTACATCCGATGGACGAGGATTACATCCGAGCGCTCGAGTACGGCCTGCCGCCGACGGCCGGCGAGGGACTCGGCATCGATCGTCTCGTCATGCTGCTGACCAACAGCCTCTCGATTCGGGACGTGATCCTGTTCCCGCTAATGAGGAAGAGAGAGTAGCGATTCCATGGTGCAACACCAAACAGCAGCGCCTGCGGCCATGCCGACCCGAGGACAAGTGAATCCGAGGCGAGGCATCAGCGTCAGGTCGCGCCGGGGGTGGGGCCCCGGCGCGAGTAAAAAATGAACGTTCCCTTCGAGCTCCATATCGCGCTTCGCTACCTGCTCGCCAGACGCAAACAGGCGTTCATCTCGGTGATCTCGCTCATCTCGACGCTTGGCGTGACGGTCGGCGTCATGGCGCTCGTCATCGCGCTGGCGCTGATGACCGGATTGCAGCAGGAGCTGCGCGATCGCATCCTCGGATCCAACCCGCACGTGTACGTGTGGAACACGGGCGGCATCGCCGACTACCACGCCGAGGCGGCCAAGCTGCGGCGGCTTCGAAACGTCGTCGGCGCCGCGCCGGAGATTCTAGGGCAGGGGCTCATTTCGGCGGGTCGCGAGACGCAGCCAGTCCAGATCAAAGGCATCGATCCGGTGCTCGAGCAGCAGGTTACCGACATCAAGGGCGCGATGCAGAGCGGCAGCCTCGACGAGTTGAACAAGTCCAGCGGGTTCGACGGCATCCTGCTCGGCAAGGATCTGGCGGCCAAGCTTGGCGTCGCGATCGGCGACTCCGTGTCGCTGCTCACGCCCCAGGGGACGTTGTCCCCCATGGGGATGATCCCAAGGAGCAGGCGCCTGCGCGTCGCGGGCATCTTCAGTCTCGGGCTGTACGAGTTCGATTCGAGCTATGGCTTCGTGTCGCTCGACGTGGCCAGGCGCCTGTTCGACAAAGATCAGGTCGATCTCATTCAGCTTCGCGTCGACGACATCTACCTTGCGCCGCGGATCGCGCAGGCCATTCCCGCCGAGCTCGGGGCGCAGTACGTGACGGAGAACTGGTCCGAAATGAACCGGTCGCTTTTCTCGGCGCTCTGGCTCGAGAAAATGGCCATCTCGCTGACGATCGGCTTGATTGTCATGGTGGCGGCCCTGAATATCGTCGCCTCGCTCATTCTGCTGGTGATGGAGAAGAACCGCGACATCGCGATCCTCAAGACGATGGGCGCGAGCGCGGGAAGCGTGACGGCCATCTTCATGATGCAGGGGCTCATCATCGGGGTCGTCGGCACGATGGCGGGCGCCGGCGCCGGGTACGCGCTCTCGTTCGTGCTCGACCGTTACAAGGTGATTCGGGTGCCGATCGACGTCTATCAGATATCGCACGTGCCATTCACGGTCCTGCCGCTCGATTTTGTCCTGGTGGTGGTTGCCGCGGTTCTGGTCTGCTTCGTGGCCACGATCTATCCATCGCGCCAGGCGGCCCGCCTCGATCCCGCGCAAGCCTTGAGATACGAATAACAATGAAATGCAACCACGAAAGCACGAAGCCACGAAGAAGATCATGTACTTAGCAGTCTTCGTGTTTTCGTGTCTTCGTGGTTGCATTTAGGCTGCGATGCCGTTCCTCGAAGCGCGCGGCATCGGCAAGAGCTATCCCGTCGGACAAACGTTGCTGACGGTGCTGCGGGACGTCGAT
>QHWL01000312.1 GCA_003222555.1 Acidobacteriota bacterium
CGGCACCCGACGAATCTTTTACCACCCCCGCGATGATGCCGGCCGTCGCCTGCGCCCACGCGAGGGCCGGCAGGAGCACGAGACACCCCACGACGACGAAGAGACGCGCGATTCTTCGAATGGTCATTACATCCCTCCTCATGAATCACAACGCCGCGATTTGACAAAATCGTGTGGAGAACGCACACCGTTGACGACTTCCCACAACGGCCTCCGGGGCAAGAACGCCGCCTGCAGACAGATAAAAAAAAGTTTACGCGAGTAAACCGGTAATAGCCCAATCGTCTACCAAAGTCAAGCGCATTTACGAAGTTCGCCAGGGTTCGCGCGGGACGTAGTGCGGATCTTCGGGCCGAGGTGACCGTCGTTACATGCGGGCTCGCGCGATCGTCAGCGCCCGGTAATCGGCAGCCATCGCTTGCCGGCGCTTGTATTCGGTCAGGTCGATGCGGCGCAGTACGTCCACCACGACGGCCGGATCGAGACCGAGCTCACCGATGGCGTCGACATCCAGGGCGCGCTCCACGTAGGCCTCGATGATCTGGTCCAGGACCTCGTAAGCGGGCAGCGTGTCGGAGTCCTTTTGATTCGGTCGCAGCTCGGCGGTCGGTGCTCTCGTGAGCGTTGATTGAGGAATGACGGCGCGCCCGCGATTGATGAATCGCGCGATCCGATAAACCAACGTCTTGGGGACGTCGCTGATGACCGCCAGCCCGCCGCACATGTCGCCGTAGAGCGTGCAGTACCCGACCGCGAGCTCGGATTTGTTGCCGGTCGACAGCAGAAGGTATCCGAACTTATTGGAAAGCGCCATCAATGTCGCACCGCGGATGCGCGCCTGAAGATTCTCCTCGGTCACATCCTGCGGGCGGCCGGAAAATGGCACCGCCAGCGCGTCCAGGTAAGTCTGAAAGATGCCGTCGATGGCAATGATGCGATGGTGGATGCCGAGGTTGCGGGCGAGCTCGGCCGCATCCGTGAGACTCATTTCCGAAGAATAACGCGCCGGCATGGCGACGCTGAACACGTGTTCCGGTCCAAGCGCCGCCGTTGCCACGCAAGCCGTCAACGCCGAGTCGATCCCTCCAGACAACCCGAGGACAGCATCGGAAAAGCCGCACTTGTACGCGTAGTCGCGCAAGCCGAGCACGAGCGCCCGGTACGCCGCTTCCTCATCCGACTGGCTGACGTCTCGCAGAACGGCCGGCGGAGTGGGCTGGGCCCGCTCGCTTGGCGGCAGCACGTCATATATCAGGAAGTCTTCGTCGAAATCCCGCGCTCGAACGGCTTCCCGGCCTTCCGGGTCGACACCAATCGAATGTCCGTCGAACACAAGCTCGTCGTTGCCGCCCACCTGATTGAGGTAGAAAAAGTAGCGGCCATGCTTCACGGCCTCCTGGCGGATCATCTGCCGGCGAAACTCGGCCTTCTTGAGGCTGAACGGGCTGGCGGAGATGTTCACGAAGAGCGAGGCGCCCTGGTCCGCGAGCTCGCAGACTGGATCGCGGTGGTAGAGCCGCTTGGGCCAGAAGTCCTTGTCGTTCCAGACATCCTCGCAGATCGTCACCCCCAGCGACATGCCGTTGAGGGCGAGCGGCGCGACGTCGCGCGCCGGCTCGAAGTACCGGTCCTCATCGAAGACGTCGTAGGTCGGCAGCAGCGACTTATAGCGCCGCCCGACGACGCGTCCGTCGTGGCACAGCGCCACGGCGTTGTGCAGCGGCTTACCCTCGCTCGATGGGTTGCGATCGACGAATCCGATGAGAATGGCCAGCTGCCTGGTCGAAAGGGCTGCGACCCGGTCCAGCAGGGCGAGGTTCAGATCGATGAACCGCGGATGGTTCAGCAGGTCGCGCGGCGGGTATCCCGTCGCCGCCATCTCGGAAAACACGATCAGGTCGGCATTCGCCGCCCTGGCCCGAGCGACCGCGGCGTCGATTTTCGCGAAGTTCGCCTCGAAGGCGCCGACCGTGAAGTTCAATTGGGCGAGAGCCAGTCGCATCCCGTTTCCTTGGGCGAGAGCAGCCTTGAGCCCGAGCGAGCGCGAAGGCGCGAGTGAGAGCGCCTGGGGGTGGGGCCCCAGGCGCATTGGATGACGCGCGCCGAATTGTACGATACTGATGCCCGTGCCGCCCGCCCTCGTCTGAGGTATCCTGCTTGCCATGTGCGATCTCGACCACGCCCATCAACACCAGCCGTACGGTTTTCTGGTGGACACTCCTGAAATCCGAGGGCTCATCGACGAGACGCATCGACTGAGGGCGGCCGTCCACGACGATGCGACGCGCGTCGAGGCGCTCCGCCCGGCCTTTCGAGCGCTGCTGGCCGCCGATGGCTGGCTGCCTGCAACGTGCGCGCAACCCGACGAAGCCAGCCGGATGGGCGGAGGCATCGGTCAATACGCGCTCTATCGTGCCGAGGACGGCTCGCTGTGTCTCTTTTCGCTCGTCGTGCCGGTGGGCGCGGCGACGCCAGTGCACGATCACCTC
Organism: Acidobacteriota bacterium; assembly: GCA_003222555.1. Classification (GTDB taxonomy): domain Bacteria; phylum Acidobacteriota; class Vicinamibacteria; order Vicinamibacterales; family CAVVIG01; genus JAHFUJ01. The sequence continues at coordinate 2,490 of QHWL01000312.1, forward strand.
GCTTGGGGCCTGGTGGGTATCTATCGGGGCCGGCAGGACGAGACAGTGTATCAGCGGCTCGATGACGGCCGCGATCCCGCTCGCGCCCGACTCGAAATCGCAAGGCGTCGGACGCTCGCCCCCGGCGAGTTCTACACCCTTCTGCCGCCGGCCGACGACATCCATTACGTGAAGACCGTGTCCGAGACGCCGTCGATTTCAATTCACTTGCTCGCCAACGACACGGCGTGCGTGTGGCGGCATCGCTTCGATCCGGCATCGGGCGCCGTGACGCCGTTCCGATCGGGCTACGCGAACGCGCCGTGCCCGCCCGACGCCGCTTCATGATCGCCGCACCCTGAGAAGAAATGAAGGAGGACAGAGGTGCCGCCAGTCACCCTGACGCTGCGCCGGCGCGAAACGATCGCCGAGCGCACCATGGCGTTTCACTTCGAGGAGCCGTCGGGCTTCGAGTTCAAGGCCGGTCAGACGCTCGACTACACACTCGTCGATCCTCCAGAAACCGATGCCGAGGGAAACACGCGGACGTTTTCCATCGCGTCCGCCCCGCAGGACGACGACATTGTGATGGCCACGCGCCTGCGCGACACGGCGTTCAAGCGCGTCCTCGCGTCGATGCCGATCGGCACGGTCGTGCAGGCCGAGGGGCCGATGGGATCCTTCACGCTCCACAACAACGCGGCCAAGCCGGCGGTGCTCCTCACCGGCGGCATCGGCATCACTCCCTTCCGCAGCATCATCCGTGACGCCCGCGCGCGGAGGCTTCCGCACCAGCTGTGGCTGTTTTATTCCAACAACCGCCCGGAAGACGCCGCGTTCCTCGACGAGCTGCAGCAGCTTGCGACCGCGATGCCGACGTTGCACTTGGTGCCGACGATGACCGACATGGCGAAGTCGGGCCGTGTGTGGAATGGCGAGACGGGCGTGATCGATCAGAAGATGCTCGGCAAGCGTCTGCCCGATCTTCGCGGGCCGATCTATTACTCGGCCGGCCCCCCGGCGATGGTGGCCGCGATGCGCGAGATGCTGCTGAAGGCCGGCGTCGACGAGGACGATGTGCGCGCTGAAGACTTCGCCGGTTATTGACGCGACGCCATGGCGCCGCACGAGGTCGTCTTTCTGCTCGACGTCGACAACACGCTGCTCGATAACGATGCCGTCATCGAGGATCTCAAGCGGCATTTGATCGACGCGCTTGGCGTCGAGAGCCAGCAGCGCTATTGGGAGCTCTTCGAGCAGCTGAGGGAGGAGTTGGGGTACGCCGACTACCTCGGTGCGCTCCAGCGATACCGTATCGAGCGCCCGCGCGATCCGCACGTGCTCCGGATCTCCCTGTTTCTATTGCAGTACCCGTTCGCCGACCGGCTGTACCCGCGTGCGCTCGACGTCGTCTCGAGGCTGCGGCGCGTGGGTCAGGTCGTGATTCTCTCGGACGGCGACGTTGTCTTTCAGCCGCGGAAGGTCGAGCGCTCCGGGCTCTGGGCCGCGGTCGAAGGGGAGGTGCTCATCTACATCCACAAGGAGCAGATGCTCGACGACGTCGAGCGGCGGTATCCAGCACGGCGGTATGTGATCGTCGACGACAAGGCGCGGGTTCTCGCGGCCATCAAAGCAGTATGGCGCGAACGGTTGACGACCGTCTTCGTGCGCCAGGGGCACTATGCGGCCGACGCGCAGCTCGTCGCGTCGTATCCACCGGCCGACATCAGCGTCGACCGCATCGAGGCGCTGCTGGACTGCGCCGACACGCTCGGATAGTTCAGGGCCTAAACTGAAGAAATCATGATCAACGCAGAGGCCGCAGAGCCCGCGGAGAAAATTCTTACCCGAACTCTCTGCGAGCTCGGCGTGCTCTGCGTTCAAACGTGGTATTTTCCTAGGATGAAATGGCAGGCCGCCAGGACGTGACCGAGCGCGCGGAGCCCGCCATCAGCGTCGATGCGCTGATGCGCCGGCTCAAAGGCGATCTCCGGAACCAGCTTCGTCGACAACTCCTCGATCGGGGCGGCGCGCGGGAGTACACCGACGCAGAGCTGTTCGCCCGCAGTGGAAGGGCGGGAGCACGACGCGCTCCTTCTTCCCGCCTTGATGAGCGACGAGGACGAGTGGGAGCTGCAGACGCACCTCCGCTTCTCGAGCCATCGGCCACTCCTCGGAAAGCTGATCGTGTTCCTCAAGCGGCGGGTGCTGCTGCCCGTCACGCGATGGCTCTACGAGTACAGCCTCGAGAACTTCCGGCGCCAGCAACGTGTCAATCAGGTGCTGTTCGCGTGCCTCGAGGAGCTGGCCATCGAGAACGCCCGCCTTCGACAGCAGCTCGAGCGGCTGGTGGACAAGTCTTAGGATGTTACCCAGCCCTTCTCTGCGCGCTCTGCGTTGATCGTTGTGTTCTCAGTTACTGAATAGAACGCATGAAGCTCGCCTGCGTCGTCCACCGTTTCGGCGCCGACATCGCCGGAGGGTCCGAAAGCCACTGCCGCCTCGTCGCCGAGCATCTGGCGGCAGACCACGACGTCACGATCCTGACCACCTGCGCGAAGGATCACGTCACGTGGCAGAACACGTATCCCGCCGGCGTCTCGCAGGCTGGACCGCTGCGCGTGCAGCGCTTTCCCGTGGATCGCCCGCGATCGCTTCACCGATTCGCGGAGATCAGCGAAATCGTTCTCTCGGGACGCGCGTCGCCGGCGGAGCAGGAGCGGTGGTTCGTCGAGAACGGACCGCGTGCGTCCGATCTCGTCGAATACCTCCGGCAGCACGGCGCTGAATACGATCGGATCCTTTTCTGGGCCTACCGGTACTATCCGACGTTTTTTGGTCTGCCTCTGGTGGCCGATCGCGCCCTGCTGGTTCCGACCGCCGAAGAGGATCCACTGATCCGCCTTCCAATTCTGGCGAGGTTCTTCGCGCTGCCGCGCGGATACATTTTTCTGACTCCCGAGGAAGCCGAGCTGATCGCCAGGCGTGCGGGCGGTCCGCTTGCTCCGTCCTGTATCGTCGGCTCGGGGCTCGATCCGGCGCTGCCCACGAGCGGATCCCCGCCAGCTGTTGCGGGCGAGTCGATATTGCTCTATCTCGGCAGAATCGATCCGAACAAGGGCTGCGAAACGCTGCTGCGGTATTTCATCCGATACCAGGAGCGTGGCGGTGCCCCCGCGCCTCTCGTGATGGCCGGTCCGGCGAACATGGAGATCCCCGACCATCCGCTGATCGAACGTCTGGGACTGGTCGACCACGCGGCCCGCGAGGCGCTGCTCTCGCGCGCGAGCGTGCTGATGGTACCGTCGCCCTTTGAAAGCCTCAGCCTCGTGCTGCTGGAAGCCTGGAACTACGGTGTGCCGGCGCTCGTCAACGGCCGCTGCAGCGTGCTGAA
>QHWL01000313.1:0-410 GCA_003222555.1 Acidobacteriota bacterium
TTAACGGCCGAAGGGGATATGCTCCCTTCCCTTGCCCGGCTCGATGAACGTGTGACGCTGATTTGAGGCGCAGACATCCAGGAGACGCCCATGGTGAGATTAAGACTGACGGGTTGTATTCTCGGCGGCTTGGCTTGCGTGTTCACGATCGCGATTCGTGCGCAACAGCGCGTGAAGCCGATTGAAGTACCCACGCCGGTCCGCATTCAACCCCTTGGCATCTCTGCGTCCGATCTGGAGGCTCCACTGACGGTTGCGCAAACTGCGGTCAATCTCATTGGGGTGATTGCGGTGCCGGGCGCTCCCCTCGCGAGCTTTGACATCTCGTGGACCGATCAGGTCAGGGGGAGATGGTACCTCGCCGACCGATCCAACCGCAGCGTTGACATCTTCGATGCCGTCAACGATGT
>QHWL01000313.1:558-4847 GCA_003222555.1 Acidobacteriota bacterium
TCGGTCGATCAGCACGGGTGGTCTGGGTGATGGGCGCGCCGACGAGATCGGGTACGATCCGTTGGAACGCATCATTTTGGTCGCGAACAACGCCGCCAGTCCCCCGTACGCGACGTTCATTTCCGCCGACACCTACGCCGTACTCGGCAAACTTCGATTTCCGGATGCGAGCGGGTTGGAGCAACCGGTGTGGGACTCCCAACTTCATCGTTTCCTCCTCACGGTGCCGGCGGCCCCCAATTCGTATATTGCAGTCATCGACCCCACGAAGATGACCGTCACAAAGAAATACTCTCTGAGCGGCTGCAGCGCCACTGGTCTCGCTCTCGGGCCGTTCCAGCGTCTGTTGGTGTCGTGTAACTATCCCATCATCATGAATGCGATCGACGGCCACATAATGGCCAACAACATCACGCAGGTCCACGGCGGTGATGAGATCTGGTACAACGGCGGAGACGGCCGGCTCTATGTGACCTCCACCGACACGGCCGGCACCACAGTGCTCGGCGCGATCGATGTGGAAACTGGGACGTGGCTTCAAAACGTGCCCGTGCTACGCGGGAGGAACCCGACGGCGTTTGAGGGGAACAATCACATCTTTGTTCCGGTCGCCGCTCCTGCTGCCGGCATCACAGACACGAGTGTGTGCGCGTCGTTTGGCCTGAAGGATACGGGGTGCATCGCCGTCTTCAGCCACTGACGTCCGGCTGGAGTTGAGACGCTCGGAATGTCAGACATGCTTGCCTTCTATGGAGGTCTACCAGTGATGAGCCATTGTTCTCGAACAGTCGGCCAACGCGGCCTGGCAGCTCTGGCAGTCGCGGTGTTTTCAGCCTGTCTGGCGACACCGGCGGTGGCCCAGCAGGACGGCGCGATCGGATCATTGAATCTGTCGGTGCCGGTCTATGCGACCTCTGGTCATGCTGCGCAGGCACCCGCGGCTCAAAGCAGTGATTCCGCCGTTCTCACGTTTTTCAGGAACACGGAGGTGTCTGGCTTCGTCGACACGTACTATAGCTATGACTTCAACACGCCGACCACACGCAAGGCAGGAGTCGAGCGCACCTTCGACCTGCAACATAACTCGTTCAGCTTGAACCTGGCCGAGCTCTCGTTCGTCAAGACGCCAACGGCGGACAGCCGCGGCGGATTCCGGTTCGATCTCGACTACGGTCCCACTCAGGGGATCGTCAATGCGGCGGAGCCAGGAGGGACGCAGACCTTCCAAAACATCGGGCAGGCCTATCTGAGCTATCTCGCGCCCGCCGGCGGAGGACTGCAATTCGACATCGGCAAGTTCGTCACGCCAGCGGGCAACGAGGTCATCAAGACCAAAGATAACTGGAACTACTCACGCTCGCTGCTGTTCACGCTGGCAATTCCCTTCTACCACACGGGCGTGCGCGCCACCTACACCGTCAATAACAAGTTCACGCTGGCGGGCTTTCTGGTGAACGGCTGGAACAACGTGGTCGACAACAACACGGGGAAGACTGTGGCCGTTCAGGCGACGTTCAAGCCCGTCGCGGCGCTGACGATCGTGGAGAATTACGTCGGCGGGCCGGAGCAGACCAACGACAACAGCGACTGGCGCCACCTGTCGGACACGGTGGCGACCTACACCGTGACGCCGCAGGTGAGTCTGGCCGGGAATTACGACTATGGCCAGGACAAGGAAAGCGGCGCCACGGTGAAATGGCAGGGATTCGCCGGGTACTTGAGGTATCAGCCGACCGCGTGGTTCGCGCTCTCGCCGCGCGCCGAGTTTTACAACGACAGGGAGGGGTTCACCAGCGGGATGGCGCAGAAGATGAAAGAGTTCACATTGACCGCCGAGCTGAAGCACAAGGACGGCGTCGTCACGCGGCTCGAGTACCGCCGCGACTTCTCCGATATCCCCTTCTTTGTGATGAATGCAACAAACACCCAGCACCAGAACACCTTTACGGTCGGTCTCATCTACGCATTCAGCACGAAGGCGCCTTAGAGGCTGTATCAAAACCCGGAACAACGCGCGTCGATGGTGAGCGCCATCCTATTTCGCCGGCACGAGGCGCTTCAGCTCCTCGTCCCAATGTTGCACGACGATGAGCGCGGGCGGCGCGGCGCTCGCGTCGGTCCCGGGCGCTTTGATCATCAGGAAGCGCTGCCCGTCGGGCGACACATCGTACGAGCGGCCACCTCCGCCGACGATCGAGTAGCGCCCCTCGAGGAGCTTCATCGGCGTGCCGGCGTTCCAGATCGCGCCGCTCGCCTCCACCGGCACGCGCAGCAGCGTCCCGTCGGCACCGACATAGAACATTTCCTTGGCGCTCCGCGCCCAGAGCGGCCGCGTCCCTCCAGCCGTCGAGACCTGCCACTGGCCGCCGCCGACATTCGGAAAGGGCCGGACGTAGATTTCGGTCGGGCCCGAGCTGTTGGACTCGTACGCCAGCCACCGGCCGTCGGGCGAGACGACGCCGTTGCGTTCGTCGAACTTCGTCTGCAGGAGCGGCGTCACGCGGCGTGTCCCGTCGAGCGCGAGTTGCAGCAGATCGCGGCCCATCGTCGGCGTTTGTTCGTCGAACACGACCGCGGTCCCATCCGGCGTGATCCCGGTGAGATTCTGGCCATTGTTGCTCGTGGTCAGCCGCTCGGCGGCGCCGGTGCCGTCGGCCGCCTGCCACCAGAGATTGGACGCGCCACCGCGGTCCGAGCTAAAGGCGATCCGCCGGCCGTCCGGCGTCCACAGGGGAAAATGGTCCTGGCCCTGGTCGAGCGTCAGGCGCGTGAGCGTCGCGCGCCGCAGGTCCCAGATGTAGAGGTCGTTCTCCTGATCGGTGCTGCCGAGCGCAACGCGCGTCCCGTCGGGCGAGAGGCGCGGATGCTGGTAGGCGTGCGGTGGCGCGGCGACGGGCTCCTCTTTGCCCGTGCGATCGACCCACAGGAGCGTGCGCGCGTTCGCCGCGAGGCCTCCCGGCACGTCCACATACACGAGCGTTCCGTCGAGGGCCACGTCGAAATCGCCCGCGCCGGTGCCCGTTGTAGCGAGCCGCGGCAGCACCGGCACCGCCGTGCCGTGCATCTCCAGGCGATTCAGATCGAAGGGGATCGCGCGCAGCGTGCCCGCCGCGAGATAGACCAGATGCCCGCCTTCGCCCCGCTTCGCCGAGGCAAGCCCGCCGGCCAGATAGTGCGCGTGGCTCCCACCACGCAGCAGCACCTTCTGCGTTCCGGTGCGCTGGTCGCGCACCGCTACCTGGGCCGTATCGAGCCCGCCCGTCTGCGATGTGATCGTGAAGAGGACACCGCGGCCGCCGGGCAGGATCTCCGGCCAGAGGTGGTCGGCTTCGCCCTGCGCGTGGTCGGGCCGCGTCAGCACCTCGGCTGTCCCACCGGCGGCCGACACGCGCTGCAGCCCCGTCCCCGGGTCGTTGGTCGCGAAGACGATCGTGTCGTTGAGAGCCCACGTGGCGCCGCGGGAGCCGCCGTCGAGGCGGGCAAGCGTGATCGGCGGCCCGCCGGTGATGGCGACTTTCCTCAGCGTGAGAGGGGTGTCGATGAAGGCGACCCACTGGCCGTCTGGCGAGACGAAGGGCGCACGCAGACCGGCGGCGCCGGCGCTGCTCGCGATCGCTACCGGCTCGAGCGCGTCGAGCGCGCGGACGAAGAGCTGTGTGCCTCTGTTGCCGACGTAGACGACGTGCGTTCCGTCGGGTGAGAGGGCCAGGTCGCGATCGATGCCAGTGATCGTCAGAGCCGCGGAGCCGGAGGTCGTGATGGTCGTGCGCGTGACGTGCGGCACGGGCGCCACCGCGCGCCACGGCGCCCACAGCGACAGCACGACCGCCAGTCCAACCGCAGCGCACGCGAACAACGCCCACGGTAGTGCGCGTGGCCACGCCGAGCGCGGCGCGGGTCCGGATTGGGCGGCGGCAGCACCGTCGCCGGCCGACGGCGCAGTCAACGCTTCCTCGATCTCCAGCCGCGCGTCCGCGGCCGAATCGAGGCGTCGCCTGCGATCCTTGTCGAGACAGCGCCGCAACAATCGACGGATCGGCGCCGGCGTGTTGGCCGGCAACGCAGTCCAGTCGGGATCGCTCTTCAGCACCGCCGCGAGGATGTGCGACACCGTCTCGCCCGGGAACACCGGACGCCCCGTCAGCATCTCCATCAGCACCACGCCAAAGGCCCAGAGGTCGCTACGTTTGTCGACGGGTTTGCCGGCGGCCTGTTCGGGACTCATGTAGGCGGCCGTGCCGAGGATGATCCCCGCCTGCGTAGCGTGGATCGAGAGCGTCGGCGAGGTC
>QHWL01000314.1 GCA_003222555.1 Acidobacteriota bacterium
CATCGCGGCCTGGCCTCCGCGTTCCTCGTCGTCAGTGGACATGACGAGGAGGCGTTCGCGTCGGCGATCGCGGGAGTCGAACCCGGCGGGACGACGATTGTCGCGCTCATGGGCGTCGGCCGAAGCGCCGCGCTGGCAGGCCGGCTCATCGATCGAGGGTGGACGCGAGCGACGCCCGCGGCAGTGATCGTCGACGCGTCGATGCCTGGGCAGCAGGTGTGGCGCGGCACGCTCGACGATTTGGCTGCCGAACGCGCCGACATCATCGCCGCCGGCCCCGGCACGATCGTCGTCGGCGCCGTGGTGGCGCTCGCCGCTCAAATTCACAAGGCCGAAGCGTCGCAGGGGGCTCCCGAGATTGTGAGGGGATATGTCAGCCGTCGATGATCAGAAGACGTTCGGCCGCGCGCGATTGTCTTTCGCGAACGAAGCCGAGATCGACGAATTCGTCGCCACGCTCGAGCGGTACGAGCGCGGCGAGTTGTCTGCTGACGGGTGGCGCGCCTACCGGCTCGTGCGCGGAACCTACGGACAGCGCCAGGCCGAGGATGCGCAGATGCTGCGGGTGAAGATCCCGCAGGGTCTGCTGACAGCCGACCAGCTGCTCGCGTTGGCCGAGGTCGGGCAGCGCTACTCGCGCGGCTTCGGCCACATCACCACGCGCCAGAACGTCCAGTTTCATTTCGTGAAGCTCCACGACGCGGAGCCGGCGATGCGCCGGCTCGCCGAGGCGGGCCTGACGACGCGTGAAGCGTGCGGCAATTCGGTCCGCAACATCACCGCGTGCCCGTATGCGGGCGTCGCCGCCGACGAACGGTTCGACGTGACGCCGTACGCCGAAGCCCTCACACGGTATCTGCTGCGGCATCCGCTCAGCTCCACGCTGCCGCGCAAGTTCAAGATCGGCTTCGAGGGGTGCCCGGCCGATCACATCGGGACGCCCATCAACGACCTCGGCTTCCGTGCGGTGCTCGGCCGTGACGGCGGGCGCGCGTTTCACGTGACCGCCGGCGGCGGCACGGCGATCCTGTGCGCGTCGGGCGGCCTGCTACACGAGTTTCTGCCGGCCTCAGAGATCCTTCGCGTCGCCGAAGCGGTATTGCGCGTGTTTCACCGGCTCGGCGACTACCAGCACAAGCAGCGCAACCGCATGAAGTTCCTCATCAAGGTCATCGGCTGGACGCGCTGGCGCGAGGAGTACGATCGTGAGCTGTCCCGTTGCCGGCTGCGAGGCGAAGTGCCGACGCTCGAGATCGAGCCGCCGGCGCTCGAGCCGAGGCTCGACGGCGTTCGAGATGCCTCGCCACAGCCCGGAGCCATTGCGTCACGTGTCGCGGCCGGCGCCGTGAAAGGTCCGGGAATCACACCGGTCGTGGTTCCGCTGCTCCGGGCGCATGACGAGGCATATGCTCGATGGCGCTCGACCAACGTGCGGCCGCAAAAGCAGTTCGGCTACGTCATGGCGGTGGCAACCGTGCCGCTCGGCGATGTGACGAGCGAGCAGCTGCGCGTCATCGCCGAGCTGGCCCGCGCCTACGGGGACGGCACCATCCGCGTCACTGCGGATCAGGACCTCGTCTTCCGCTGGATCGGCGCGTCCGACGTTCGCGAGCTGTATCGCCGGCTGGCCGCGGCGGGCCTTGGCCTCGCGGAAGCCGGAACCATCGCCGATGTGACGAGCTGTCCCGGCGCCGAGTCGTGCCGGCTCGCCGTGACGCAGTCGCGAGGCCTCGGCCAGCTGCTCGAGGAACGTCTCCGCGAACGGCCCGATCTCGTCGCCGCTGCCGATGGCGCGCGCATCAAAATCAGCGGCTGCCCCAACGGCTGCGGACAGCATCACGTGGCGACGATCGGGTTCCAGGGCAGCGTGCGCCGCCTCGGATCGCGCGCCGTGCCTCAATACTTCGTGATGGTGGGCGGCGGAACGACCGCACGCGGCGCCAGCTTCGCGCGCCTGGCGGCCAAGATTCCGGCGCGCCGAATTTCGGAGGCCGTGGAGCGGCTCATCGATCTATACGCGCGGCAGCGCGGCCCCGGCGAATCGGCGGACGCGTTCTTTGCCGGCCTCGATGTGGCCGAGGTGAAGGCGCTGCTGGCGGATCTGGAGCGGCTCACGCCGGAGGACGCCGTTCCGGCGGATTTCGTCGACCTGGGCGAGGAGGCCCAGTTCGCGCCGGAGGTGATGGAAGGGGAGTGCGCCACCTAATCAGCTTATGTGGATGCGTGGATACGATGTGCTTGCTTTCCGAACCGAAGCTTTGCTATAGTCCGCCAGACAACTGAATACGCTCTTCTTATCCAGAGTGGCTGAGGGACAGGCCCGATGAAGCCACGGCAACCACGCGGGCGCAGGGCCCGCGGTTAGGTGCCAATTCCTGCCTCCTGGTCCGGCTGAAGCCGGACACTACGTCGAACGTGGACGAGGGAGGGGAGATGAGGAAGGATACATGGCCATCGATTCTTTTCACACATCCGGTCACAGTCCGGGCCCCGAGTTCGACAAACCCACCGCCGTCTTTCCAACCGCTTCGCGCTGTCGGGTGGGTCTGCTTGGATTGGGCACGATCGGATCGGCCGTCGCTCGGCGGCTCGTTTCCCACGCAGTTCATGGTCTCGATCTCACCCACATTTTCGATCGCCGCGCTCACCAGAAGCGCAACCGGCTTTCGTCCGGGGACTCTGGCAGAATCGTCTGGACCGATTGCATCGACGACGTCCTGACGAGCGACGTCGACGTCGTCGTCGAGGCGATCGGCGGCGTCGAGCCGGCCGCCGAGTGGATGCGCGCCGCGCTCCTTGCAGGCAAATCGGTCGTCACCGCAAACAAGCAGCTCGTTGCGCGCCATGGACCGGCGCTCCGGACGCTCGCCGCGCGCCAGGGCCGGCAGCTGCGGTTCGAGGCGGCAGTGGGCGGCGCCATGCCCATCGTGCGCGCGTTGGAGGGCCTCGCCGGCGATCGCCTTACAAGGATCGTGGCCATTCTGAACGGCACCACCAACGCCGTGCTGTCGCGCATGGAAGCGACCGGCTGCACGATGGAGCAAGCGCTCGCGGGCGCGCGCGCCCGGGGGTACGCGGAGGTGGATCCGTCCGACGACCTCGACGGCCGCGACGCCGCGGCGAAGCTGGCCATTCTTTGCGCGCTCGGTCTTGGCCTGCGGGTCGACCCTGCTCAGATCGAGACACGATCGGCTGCCCGGATTGCGCCGGCCGATTTCCGCGACGTCGGCCGCCGCGGCGGCGCCATCCGCCAGCTCGCTCATGCGGAGTACGACGATCAGCGATCGACCCTCACGGCCTGGGTCGCGCCAGCGGTCGTGCCAAGGTCGTCGATATTCGCGCACATCACCGGCCCGGCATCTTCGGCGCCGGCGCAGGCGGCGACGCGACGGCGGTCGCCGTCGTCAGCGACCTCATCGCGATCGCACGCGACCGTGCCGCAATCGTCCCCGCGCCCGTCCTCGCGGCGCCACGTGCGATCGTCGGCCTCGAGGCCGCGAAGAATGTACTGGTTAAGACTTCGAGCGCAGTGTTCGCATACCCCGCAGAAAATGTTTCCCTCTGCGGTCTCTGCGGCCTCCGCGTTGATCGTCGTCTGGAAGCGGAGGCTGTGTGAGCGCACTCGTTGGGCTGCAGTGTCATTTGTGTAAAACCCCCTTTCCCGCCGAAGCCATTTATGTTTGCGACCGATGCCTCGGACCGCTCGAGCCGGTTTACGACTATGGTGCGATTCGGCTGACCCGCGAGGAGGTCGCCAAACGGCCGAAGAATCTGTGGCGGTACCGCGAGCTGCTGCCGATCGCCGACACGCCGCGCACCGGCTTCAATTCAGGATTTACCCCGCTCGTGCGCTGCGATCGGCTGGCGAGGCGGCTCGGGGTTGACGAGCTCTACGTCAAAGACGATTCTGTGAATCATCCGACGCTGTCCTATAAAGATCGCGTCGTCTCGGTGGCGGCGACACGGGCGGTGGAATTGGGATTCAAGGTTCTCGCCTGCGCCTCGACCGGGAACCTCGCCAACAGCGTGGCGGCGCACGCGGCCCGGCTCGGCGTCGAATGCTGTGTCTTCATTCCCGATAACCTCGAAGCGGGGAAGCTGCTTGGGTCTGCAATCTTCGGACCGACGATCCTGGCGATCGCCGGCAATTACGACGACGTGAATCGGCTGTGCACACAGGTCGCCGATCGCTATGGATGGGGGTTCGTCAACATCAACCTGCGGTCGTATTACGCGGAGGGAGCGAAAACGTACGGCTTCGAGATCGTCGAGCAGCTCGGCTGGCGCTATCCGCGGCACGTCGTGGCGCCTGTCGCTGGCGGCACGCTGCTCCCGCGCATCGTCCGCGGCTTCCGCGAGCTCCGCGAGATTGGCCTCGTCGACGGCGACTTGCCGCGCGTGTACGCGGCGCAGGCCGCGGGCTGCGCGCCGGTCGTGCGTGCGCTCGAGGCGGGGCTCGACCATCCCGAGCCCGTGCGGCCGGACACGATTGCCAAGTCGATCGCGATCGGCAACCCGGCGGACGGGTATCAGGTGATTCGGTGCGTGCGCGACACCGGCGGCATGGGCGTGGCGGTGTCCGACGCGCACATCGTCGATGCGATTCACTTGCTGGCGGAGACCGAGGGGATCTTCACCGAGCCGGCCGGCGGCACGACGCTCGCTGGCGCCATCGATCTGATTCAGCGCGGCATCATTCCGCGCGACGAGTCGCTGGTTGTGTGCGTGACGGGGAACGGCTACAAGACCGCCGAGGTCGTCAGCAGTCGGCTCGCTGCGCCGGTGCGGCTCAGCCGGGCGTTCAAGGAGTTCGAAGCCTGGTGGGAAGC
>QHWL01000302.1 GCA_003222555.1 Acidobacteriota bacterium
AAGGACTGAGGACGGCCCAAGGCCCAAGGCCCAAAGACCGTTAGACTGTGTAATCCAATGCGCATCGCCTGGTTTTCGCCGCTGCCGCCGGTCCGCTCGGGTGTCGCGACCTACAGCGCCGAGCTGCTGCCCCGACTCGGGCCCGAATTCGACGTCGATTGCTTCATCGATTGCACAGGTGAGAGTGGCGAGCGGTCTTCATGGCGGACCCCGACCTCGGGCGCGTCGGCTGGCGGCCGCCGCCTTGCAGAAGAACTGTCGTCCACGACGGAACCGCAGGCGCCCGTCGTATTCGACGCGCACGACTTCGTCTGGAAGCAGCAACGGACACCGTACGACCTGGTCGTGTACCAGCTCGGGAACGCCCCCTGCCACGACTACATGTGGGCGTATCTGGCGCGCTACCCGGGCCTCGTCGTGCTGCACGACGCGCGCCTGCACCAGGCACGGGCGCGGCGACTGCTGAATCAGAAATTCTGGTACGACCATCCCGATGCCGCAGCCGACTTTGTCGAATACGCCGTCGAAGGACTCGGCGGACCGATCTACTACTTCTGGCCGATGCTGCGCGTGTTGATGCGCACCGCCCGGGCGATCGCAGTGCACAACGGCCGCGTCGCCGCCGAGCTCCGCGAACAGTACAGCAACGTCCCCGTTGCGGCGATCCGGATGGGCGTGGCCGCATTCGAAGCGACTCGCGGCACGCCTCACGACGACGACGTCGAAGCTCACGCGCGTGTGCGTCGCGAGCTCGACGTGCCGGATCGCGCGTTGATGTTCGCGGCCTTCGGAAGAGTCACGGCGGAGAAGCGCATTCTCCCGATTCTCGGCGCCCTGGGCACACTGGTCGCCGAGGGCACCCACGCGTTTCTGCTCCTGGTCGGCGACGCCGCCGAGTATCCCACACTCGCCGAAGAGATTCAGCGATGCGGCCTCGGCGATCGCGTGCGCCTCACCGGTTTCGTCCGCGACGAAGCGATCGGCGGGTACCTCGCCGCAGCCGATGCGTGCCTTTGCCTGCGCTGGCCGACCGCGCAGGAGACCTCGGCCTCATGGCTGCGATGTCTGGCCGCGGCACGAGCGACTGTGATTACCGACCTGGCGCACCTTGTGGACGTCCCGACGCTTGATCCCTCGCTCCGGGAATCCCCGCCCGGCCGCCCCGCGCCGATCGCCATGCGAATCGATCTGCTCGAGGAAGAAGAGTGTCTCCGTACTGCCATGCGGCGTCTGGCGACCGACGCGCGACTGCGCGAGAGTCTCGCGCGAGCCGGCCATGCGTACTGGGCGCGCGAGCACACACTCGAGATGATGGCCGCTGATTACCGGCGGGTGATCAAGGAGGCGGCGGCGCGCCCTGCGCCGCCGGTTGCGGATGTGCCTGCGCACTTCGCCAACGATTACACCGAACTGGCGCGGGGCGTTGCGCGCCAGTTCGGCCTCGACGTGGACGTGCTGGGTTGAGTGGCCGACAAATCACGTTCAACGCAGAGACCGCCGAGGCCGCAGAGAAGAAATGCCAAGAATTTCTCGGCGTGCTCTGCGAGCTCTGGGTTCAAACGTCGTATTTGTTCGCTGGCTCTGAGGCTTACGCTTCCCAGGAGTAGCCCGGTTCCGTCGTGAGTCGAGTGTCCTCGATGGGGACACCGACGGTGAAGTGATACAAACTCTGGAACGCGTGACCTTCGAGGCCGAGCACATCGTGGACCGGATCGTCGTAGAAGCATCCGATGCCGGTCGCGCGGGCCCCGGCGGCTTCCGCCTCCAGATACAACACCTGTCCAACGACTCCTGATTCCCAGAATAAGTGGCGATAGAAAGATGGGCCGTGCTCGCGAAGACTGCGGTCGAAATCCGCGATCATCCCGAGACTGAAGAATCCATCGGCTGCGATTTCCTGATCGCAGCTCAGACGTTGAGCAAGCGCGCGACCGTCGCCGCTCAACAGCCGGAACAACGGCACCGAGTCGGAGGCGCGCTCCCAGAGAAACCCGCGGTGCATCGCGTCCTTCAGGCGACCGAGCGCCGCGGTCTCGCGCGGCAGGATATAGAGTCCGGGATCGAGGCCGTCGACGCGATGCACGAACAGCGCGAGATGAATGCGCGGAGTCCACCACAGCGCGTCCCACGGCGCGTGACGACCCGGCATGGCGCGCGACAGCATCGCCACGAAGCGAGGCAGGTCGATCGCCGACCGCCCGTCGAAGGCCAGCGCGCTGCGACGTTGGAGAATCAGCGCACGCGCATCGAAGTGGGCAGGGTCGTCGCGCAGGTCCTTAGACCTGCCGTTGTGTGCAGGACCGAAGTCCTGCGCTACGTCCTGCGCTGCAACGACCGGCGCCACGAGCGAACGGCCGGGATCCTCGGTCGCGCGCGCGATTTCGTCGATCAGCGTCCAGTCGACATGGCCTTCGCTCAACTGACTTGCGCGGCCGAGCCATCGCCCACGCTGCACCGCCTCGACGAGCGCGATCCGGCGTGCACCTGGCGCATCGGGGAACTCACCGGCCGTCATCGCGAGGACGCAGCCAGGCTCCTCCTGTTCGGCCTCGACGTAGTCCTCGGCGCGATCGACGCCGATGAGCGAGGCGATCTCCCGCTGCGACCAGCCGGGAAGCATCGCCGCTCGCCATCCGGCCAGCGCCGCGGCAATGCGTACTGCCCCAATCGCGTGACCGAGATCGTGCTGGCAGTACCGGAACGCGCGCTCGCCGTACTTCCACGCCTCTCTCCAGTGAATCGAAGTGAGCGCGACGAGGCACATCGGCGGTCGATCTCCGCCGGCCGCCCGCCACGCGTCCGGATCGAAGGCACACCGCTGTTCCAGCGCGTGCCGATCGGCTGCGTAGTGCCAGACCGCCGGCGTCTCGGTGAGACCCTCGACCACCCCAGTGACGATGTACGCCTCGGTGGGATGGAGATTGCCACTCGACGGATTCACTCGCAGCGACCAGCGTGAATCGCCAGGCCGACAGGCCGAGCGCGTGCCGGAGCAGAAGGCCGATGACTGCCGCCGTCGCCGGAGACGGGGTGACCGACCCGGGTTGGAAGAGTTGCTCGTAGCTGACGGGCGCAGGCGTCAGCCCTGAGGTGGCCGCGCCGGCGGCGAGGTCCGCCAGATACAGCGAAAAAGCCGGCGAGCCGATGAACGACCGGAACGGATGTGGCTGCGACGCCCAGTCGAGGTACCCGATCGACTGGGCGAATCGGTGGAAGTGATGTTTCGTGCCGTCGTGATACCGCAGCACCGGACCGGTGACGCCGGATTCAGGCGCTCCCTCTTCGGCGTTGCCGGGCGTCACGAGTTGATGAGCGCTGTGGCCTCCGTCATCCGTCGATCGACCTCTTCGAGTGCCTGCGAGATCTGGGTACGCCGCCGCTCGTGAACCGTGGCATCAAGCTGCCGCTGGAGCTCTGTCCGCGCGAGCCTCAACGATTCCAGCGCCCGCAATCGTTCCGGATCGCGAACGGTCCGCGTGTGTTTCTGGGCGCGCTCGTGCTCCAGATCTTCCATGCGCTCCTGAATCCGCGCCTCAGCGTCGATCAGTCCTTCGCCCGCGTCTCCCATTCGATGATCTCCAGTCTTTCGTCTTGCCGCGCCCGCGGCGCCCGACGCCCTTCACGGCTCCGGGGGCCCAGCCTCCCGGCACTCCTGGCTCAAGGCTGCTTTTGAAGGCGGCGCGGGCCCACCCGCGGGCCCTCTTGGTCAACGCTGCCTTCACGGCGCCCGGGCGCCAAATCGGGCCGGCCAGGCTCCAGGCTGCCGCACGCTCGCAGACGAGGGTTCTCTCACATTATAAGATGACCTGGTGAGCGCGCGTTCGAATTCGGATGCTCTTGCACCATTTCGTCCTGCGGTGCGCGGGTGGTTCACCGCGGCATTCGAGGCACCGACCGGTCCGCAGGCGCTCGGTTGGCCGGCGATCGCGCGCGGCGAGTCGACACTCATCCTCGCGCCGACGGGCAGCGGCAAAACGCTGGCGGCCTTTCTGTGGTGTCTCGACCGCTTGATGTTCTCGCCGTCGCCGCCGAAAACCCGCCGGTGCCGAGTTCTGTACGTGTCGCCCCTCAAGGCGCTCGCAATCGACGTCCAACGCAACCTTCGGGCTCCACTGTCGGGAATCGCGCAGATGGCCGACGGCCGGGGAGATGCGTACGTGACGCCCTCCATCGCAATTCGAACTGGCGACACGCCCGCCGCAGAGCGCGCGCGATTCCAGCGCGAACCGGCCGATATCCTCATCACGACGCCGGAATCGTTGTATCTGCTGCTGACGTCCAACGCGAGAGAGGCGCTGCGGGCGGTCGACACCCTCATCGTCGACGAGATTCACGCGCTCGTCCCGACCAAACGCGGGGCGCACCTGATGTTGTCGGTCGAACGCCTGGCAGCGCTCTGCGAGCAACCGCTGCAGCGCATCGGGCTGTCGGCCACACAGCGACCGCTCGACGAGGTCGCACGGTTTCTGGGCGGTGTGGAAGCGCGACGCCGCCGCGACGCCGACGGCGGGCGCGAGCGGAAGAAAAGACTGGTCGACGCGCAGTCGGAAGTCGCCGACGAATTCGCCATCCATCGTGGCGCGGTCCGCTATCGTCCCGTCACCATTGTCGACGCCGGGGCGAATAAGCGTCTCAAGCTGAACATCGAGGTACCGGTCGAAGACATGGCGCGGTTGACGGCCTCCTCGACGACTCGAATGGCGACCGACGATATCGCGATCGGGCTGACGGGGCGGGAATCGAGCGATGAAGGCGATCGCGGCGCCACACGTCGGTCCATCTGGTCCGCCATTCATCCTCGCCTCGTCGAGCTGATTCGCTCGCATCGTTCGACGCTCATCTTCGTCAACAGTCGACGGCTGGCCGAGCGGCTCGCAGGCGCGCTCAACGAGCTCGCCGGCGAAGTGCTGGTTCGCTCACATCACGGGTCGATCGCGCGCGCGCAGCGAATCGAGACCGAGGATCTGCTCAAAGCGGGCGCCCTCCGCGCACTCGTCGCCACCTCGTCGCTCGAGCTCGGTATCGACATGGGCGCCATCGATCTCGTGATTCAGATCGAAGCGCCGCCATCGGTCGCGAGCGGCCTCCAGCGCATCGGTCGCGGCGGGCATCAGGTGGACGCCATCAGCGAAGGCGTCATCTTCCCGAAGTTTCGCGGCGACCTCGTCGCTTGCGCCGCCGTCGCCAGGGCCATGCACAACGGCGCGGTGGAGGCCACGCGCTATCCCCGAAACCCGCTCGACATCGTCGCGCAGCAGGTCGTCGCGATGACCTCGATGGACAAGTGGGACGTCGACGAGCTGTTCGCGACGATCGGTCGCGCGGCGCCGTTCGCAGAGCTGAGCCGAACGGTGTTCGACGGCGTGCTCGACATGCTGTCGGGGCGCTACCCATCCGACCAGTTCGCCGAACTGAGGCCGCGCCTCACGTGGGACCGCGTCGCGGGCACCCTTCAAGCGCGGGAGGGCGCCAAGCGCGTCGCCATCGCGAACGGCGGAACGATTCCCGACCGCGGCCTTTACGGCGTCTTCATGGCCGGTGCAGCCCGCTCACCGAATGGCGCCCAGCGCGTCGGCGAGCTCGACGAGGAAATGGTGTTCGAAAGCCGCGTCGGCGAGACATTCGTCCTCGGCGCGTCGTCGTGGCGCATCGAGGAGATCACGCACGATCGCGTGCTCGTGTCACCCGCGCCGGGCGAGCCCGGCAAGATGCCGTTCTGGAAGGGCGACCGCGCGGGCCGCCCGCTGGAGCTCGGGCTCGCAATCGGCCGGCTTGTGCACGATCTGTTACGTCTGCCCGCCGCGGCCGCCGTCGACCGGCTCGTCCGTGAGCACGACCTCGACGCGCGCGCGGCCGAAAATCTGCTCCAGTACCTGCGCGATCAAATGGCGGCGGCGCGTGAGGTTCCCGACGCCGGCACGATTCTCGTCGAGCGGGTCCGCGACGAGCTCGGCGACTGGCGGGTGTGCGTGCTCTCGCCTCGCGGCGGGCGCGTTCATGCACCCTGGGCGATGGCGGCGGCCGCCAAGATCCGCCAGGAGCGCGGCATCGGCGTCGAGACGCTCTGGGGAGACGACGGGTTCGTGGTGCGGTTTCCCGATGTGGACGAGCCGCCCGACCCGCGTCTGCTGCTGCCCGATCCGGACGAGGTGCAGGCGCTCGTCGTTGGCCAGCTCGGCGCGACAGCGCTGTTTGCGGCGAAGTTCCGCGAGAACGCCGCAAGGTCGCTGCTCCTGCCGAAGCGGCGGCCTGGCATGCGCGCGCCGCTCTGGCAGCAGCGCAAACGGGCCGCCGACTTGCTCGCGGTGGCGTCGCGCTATGGATCGTTCCCCGTCCTGCTCGAAACGTATCGCGAGTGCCTCCGCGATTTCTTCGACATGCCGGCCCTCGTGACAACGCTGGCCGACGTGCGAAGCCGAAAAGTGCGCGTGGCGACGGTCGACTCGGACAAGCCCTCGCCCTTTGCCGCATCCCTTCTGTTCAGCTACGTCGCGAGCTTTCTCTATGACGGCGACGCGCCGCTCGCCGAGCGCCGCGCACAGGCGCTCGCCGTTGATCAGACGCAACTGCGCGAGCTCGTCGGAGCAATCGAGTTGCGCGATCTGGTCGACGGGGAATCGATGGACGGGATCGAGCGGCAGCTGCAGCGGCTCGATCCGAAGTACCACGCCAGGAGCGCCGACGGCGTGCACGACATGCTCCTCGCGCTCGGCGACCTCACGCCGGAGGAGTTGCGCGCGCGTACGACGACGCGCGAAGTGGCGGACAGCGTCGAGGAGCTGGTCAAAGCGTGGCGCGCCTTGTGCGTGCGTCTTTCCGGCGAGCGGCGTTACATCGCCATCGAGGACGCCGCGCGGTACCGCGACGCGCTCGGCGCGGCCCTGCCGCCCGGCATTCCCGAGTCGCTGCTCGAGCCGGTCCGCGATCCGCTCGGCGATCTCGCGCTGCGCTACGGCCGCACCCACGCGCCGTTCACGGCCGGCGATTTCGCGAGCCGCTACAGCCTCGCCTGCAGCGCCGCCGAAACCGTTCTGGCGCGGCTCAGCGCCGAAGGTCGCCTCGTCGAAGGCGAGTTTCGTCCCGGCGGAACACGGCAAGAGTGGACCGACGCGGCCGTCCTCAGGATGCTGCGGCGCCGGTCGCTCGCGAAGCTGCGGCAGGAAGTCGAGCCGGTCGACCAGACAGTGGTCGGCCGGTTCACGACGACCTGGCAGGGAATCATCAAACGCCGGCCCGGAGCGGATGCGCTGCTTGACGCGATCGAGCAGCTCCAGGGCGCTCCGCTTCCGGCGTCCATTCTCGAAACCGAGATCCTGCCCGCGCGCATCGACGGATACGATCCCGCGGATCTCGACGCCATTACCGCAGCCGGCGAAGTCGTCTGGGCCGGCGTCGAGCCGCTCGGCGAGCGGGACGGCCGCATCGCGCTCTATCTCGCCGATCACGTGCGGCGGCTGTTGCCGCCGACGAGCGAGGTCCGCCTGAAGGCGGACACGACGAAAGATGGCCGCCAGGTCCGCCCGAAGGCGGACATTACAAGAGAGGGGCACGACGTCCGCCCGAAGACGGACGCTGCGACAGAAGTACGGAGTGGCCGGCTTCAGCCGGACCGTGACTCGCGCGAAGCGGCCATCGTCGACTACCTGCGCGCGCGAGGGGCGTCGTTCTTCGAACCGCTGCACGAGGCGGTCGGCGCCGGCTACCCGGCGGAAACCGTCGACGCGCTCTGGAATCTCGTCTGGAACGGTCTCGTCACCAACGACACGTTTCACGCGCTGCGCGCATTCACGCGGACCCGCGCCGCGAGGCGCAGGACGCGCCGCACGGATGGGTTCGCGTTCCGCTCGCGCCGGATCGCCCCGCCGGCGGCGGAAGGCCGTTGGACTCTCGTGCGGCCGGTTCTCGCGGACCCGAGGGTCCGGACCGCGACTGGCGTGTCACAGCCCTTGCGGCCCGCCAAAGGCGACGCAACCAAGTGGGCAGCGGCGATGGCGCACCAACTGCTCGCACGCCACGGCGTGCTCACCCGCGAAGCCGTGGCGGCGGAAGCCATTCCCGGCGGCTTTGGCGTCGTGTATCCCGTGCTGAAAGCGATGGAAGAAAGCGGACGCCTGCGGCGCGGATACTTCGTCGCCGGCCTCGGCGCCACTCAATTCGCGCTGCCCGGCGCGCTCGATTTGCTGCGATCGCTGCGTGATAGTCCCGACGAGGCCGAAGTGGCCGTACTGGCCGCCACCGATCCGGCGAGTCCGTACGGTGCGATGCTCAAGTGGCCGGCGACGCTCGCGGCCGATGCCGGACGGGGACCGACCCGCACGGTGGGGGCCACGGTGATCCTCGTGGACGGCGCGCTCGCCGCGTATCTGGCGCGCGGCGACCGTCAGCTGTTGACAGTCCTTCCCGACGCTGAGCCGCAGCGCTCGAGGGCCGGCCGGGCGATCGGACGCATGCTCATCGATCGGGCGCGCACGGGCGGCGACACGCCGCGCGGCATGCTCATCGAGGAGATCGACGGGCTCGAACCCTCCGCGCATCCGATGGCGCCGTATCTGGCCGAGGCCGGCTTCATCTATGGCGCCATGGGCTTTCAGGCGACGTTCAGGAAAATCTGAGGAACTTTATGCCGCATTCCCACGACATCACACGCCGTACTCTGTTGCGCGGCGCCGCCATTGGAACACTTTCTCTGGCTTCGGGTATTGAAAATGTATTCGGACAGACGGCGGCAAGGCCTCCCAACATCGTCTTCATCCTTGCTGACGACCTCGGCTACGCCGACGTATCCTCTTACGGACGCCCCGACTTCAGCACGCCAAACATCGACCGCATTGCCCTGAGAGGCGTGCGTTTCTTGCAAGCCTACGCCAATTCTGCCGTGTGTTCCGCCACGCGCACGGCAT
>QHWL01000303.1 GCA_003222555.1 Acidobacteriota bacterium
TGCACTCCCCAACGCCAACCAGAGCTTCCGGGAAATCACGACCAACGTCGTCGCCGACCGGATAGAAAACAACGTGAAGCCGGGCGTCTTCTTCGAGGACTTCCCCAACCATGTGATCTATGTCCGCGACCTGCCGCCGGGCGGTGGCTGGCGTGACGTGTTTCTCGCCGATTCGACGCGCGTCGATCAAACCACGGCCTATTTCGCCCGCGAGGGCCGAATCATCGTCGATCGCGCCGCACGGTTGGTGCAGGTGCAGCTGAAGGATGGGACGCGGCATACGACGCTCAGAAATAAGCCCGAGGATTACGAAGGCTCGGAGTTCGAGAGCATCGTTCTGACCCTCAATCCGGACACCGTGTTTCCGCGGCCGCCCTCAAAGGGACCGCCGGAAATGACGATCGCAGAGCTGCGGGCGAGCATCGCGCAGGGCGCCAAGCACGGCGATCCCGGCTATTACCAGCGTTTCATGATCCAAAACAAGTTTTCGATCCCGATCGCCTGCCCCGTGCTGGCGCTGATTGGGCTTGCGCTCGGCATCAGCAACCGCAAGAGCGGTAACCTTGCGAGCTTCGTCCTCGGCTTCTGCGTGATCTTTGTCTACTACGTGCTGCTTTGGACCTCGCGCGACCTGGCCCTCGGCGGCCGGTTGCCGGCCGATTGGGCGCCGTGGATTCCAAACATTCTACTCGGCGCGGCGGGCGTCGTCCTGATGATGTGGCGCGTCAGATCTGCGGACCAGCCGATTCGGATCAGCGTGCCGATGTTCTGGCGGCCGACGACGGAGCCGTCTGCTCCGGAGACGGATCGGCCGCGCGGCCCGCGGAAAATCGTCGTCATTCGGGTCCCGCATCTGGATTGGCCGCGGCCGAGCCTGCTCGACAGGTACATCGCGCGCCAGTACCTACGAGTCTTCGTTCTCGGTGTCTTCGCGCTTCTCGGAATCTTCTACATTTCAACCCTCATGGATCTGGCCGACAAACTGTTTCGTGGAACCACGACGACCACCATGCTGCTGCGGTTCTTCTATTACGAGACGCCGCTGTACGTGTACTACGTCATCCCGATGGCGGTGCTCGTGGCCACGCTCGTCACGGTCGGCCTGATGACGAAGAATAGTGAGCTGGTCGTAATGAAGGCCTGCGGCGTGAGCTTGTATCGCGCGGCCGCCCCGCTCGTGCTCTTCGCGATCGCTGCGGGCGCTCTGCTGTTTGGACTGCAGGAGCGCGTGCTCGCCTACACGAACCGCGAAGCGGACCGGTTGAACGGCATCATTCGCGGGTATCCCGCGCAAACATTCGGAGGTCAGGATCGACGATGGCTCGTCGGTCATGCCGGCGACATCTACCACTACGAGTATTTCGATCCTCGGCTCAATCGATTCGCGCAATTCATGACGTACCATCTCGACGACCGCGTGTGGCGGCTCGACGCCTTGACGTATGCCAAAGCGGTCGTGCTGACGCGCACGCCGGAAACCGATGGTCGTCCCAGGCTGGTGTGGAACGGCCAGGACGGCTGGGCGCGGGAGTTCACGACGACCCGCAGGAAGGATGTCGTCAGGAGCGCCATGAACTATACGCCGTTCGGCGAGCGCGATCTCGGCCTGGAGCCTCCTGAGTATTTCAAAACCGAGGCGCCCGACGCCGCGAAAATGACCTACGGTCAGTTGAGCCGCTACATTACGCAGCTCAAGGCCAGCGGCTTCGACGCGGTGCCCCAGATGGTGCAGCTGCGGCGGAAGGTCGCGTTCCCCTTCGTCACGTTGATCATGACGCTGCTCGCCGTCCCCTTCGCCGTGACGACCGGGCGCCGGGGCGCGCTCTACGGCATCGGCGTCGGCATCGTGGTCGCGATTGTCTACTGGATCATGCTGAGCATCTTCGGCGCGCTGGGCGAAGGCGGCGTGGTTGCACCGCTGCTGGCCGCCTGGGCCCCAAACGTCCTCTTCGGCGCCGCCGCAGCTTACATGCTCCTGACGGTGAGAACTTAGGGGAATTGCAGATTGTAGATTGCAGATTGAAGATTGATTGAAGATTGGAATCTACAATCAGCAATCAGCAATCAGCAATCAGCAATTTCACTATCTCTCAAGCGCCGCCGTCTTGATCCAGACGCGGCCCGACGAACCTGGCCTCGTGTTCGTCGTGTCGATCACGAACAGAATGCTGCGGACCTGCTCCAGTGGCGGCTTCCGCGAATCGGTCGCGCCAGTCGGGGTCAGATCGTCGAAGTACACCCTGCGTTCCCTGTTGGTGGCCTCGACGTAGACCGAGCGCTGCCACCTCTCCCCCGCCGCGTCCGCGCTCGGAGCTCGAAGCTGCACCGAGAGGCGCATTGCATGCTCGGAGCGGACCGTGAACGCCAGGCGATCGTTGGGCGCCACGCCGCCCGGCGTGTCGACGACGAGCGCCGCGAATTGGCCTGCCATGGTGCCGCCCCCAAGGCCGTAGCGCAATCGCAACTCGGCTCGATCAACAGTCGGGGCCACATCGAGCGCGGCGAGTGATGCGGAATCGTGCTCGACGTGCCAGCCGGGGGCGGCGCGGCCGTCGAACAGGGGCGCGGCGGCCGTCGCTGGCGGTCGCGCCGGTGGATCGGCGCCCGGCTCGGCCGTCCGCAGGTAAATTGGATTGCTCGTAATCCACGCGACGCGATCGGGCGATGCGGCGCGGATTTCGACGCGATACATGGCGGGCGCGTCAGACGTCTGGAACGTGAAATCCTGATCGTGGTGATCCGTTGTGAGGATCGAGCTGTCCTTCCAGATCGTTGTCGTGAACTCAGGCGGCGCGTTGCTGCGCACGCGAAGCGTCACAGCACCTCCAACCCCGAGCTCGCTGCCCTCGCGCACCGTCCCATGGATGTTGGTGGCGGTGAACTCGAAAGCGGCCGGCGACGCGAGGCCGTCGATCGCGGTGTACAGATGCCCCGCGCGGATCGAGCGCATCAGGAGGGCGGCATCGGACGCCGCGTCGCCGGAGAGGGGACGCTCCGGCCGGACATGTACCGAGAGCGTCCGGAACGACGCTTCGTAGCTCGGCAGCGGCAACGAAAGTCGACTCTCGCCCGCATCGGCGGTGCGCAGCGCGAGCTTCGCGTGCGCATCGACGCCGGCGAGGCCCACCACGCGGCGCCGCTCGGCGAGCGATGGCCATCGAGAGATCGCGCTGCTGCTACCCACGAGCAAATGGGCGATCGTCTCTCCCGGCCGGAACGGGTAATCGACCAGCGCCTCGACCAGGCTGAATCGCGATCGCCATCCCGGCCCCTGAGCGTGCAGGCGCCAGGAGGTGTCGGGGTTGATCCATTCGATGGCGTCAAACGGCGCGGTCCACTCGCGCCAGCGGAGGTCCAGCTTCGGCGAATCGGGATGCGCGACGATGCCGAAGCCGCCGAGCCGACGGACGTCCTCGACGACGTCGCGCGCCTCCCCGCCGAGCGGATAAGGCGCCGGCGGCATGTCGACGGCGAGGTAATGTCCTCCCGTCGTGCTGATCTCGACGGCGTCCAGACACAACACTCCGGCACGGTATACCGGCGCATCGGGCGTCCGCGTCGCGTCGCCGTGATCGGTGAACACGACGAATTTCACTCCCGTGCGCGCGGCGGCCGCAGCGATTTCGTCGGGCGTGCCCCGACCATCGGATCGCACCGTGTGAACGTGAACGATCCCGGCAATCGTCGTGTCGTCGGGCGGGGATGGGGACAGCGCTCGGCGCGCGGGGGGCACCGTGACGGCGGCGAGCACCGCGACGGCAGCCACCAAGACCGCCGTCAGGAGCAAAAGGCGCGTCATGTCAATGCAGGA
>QHWL01000304.1:0-334 GCA_003222555.1 Acidobacteriota bacterium
TTGTCACCAATGGGCATCTTGACCTTCGGCAGACTCTGGGCGTCGAGTGTCTCGTCCTCCGGGATGACATCGTTGATGTAGAGCAGAAACGCCGTCAGCGCATATACCTCATCGGCGGTTAGCGTCCCCTCTCTATTGAGGGGCATCGCGCGATTGATGTAATCCCAGACCGTTGTCGCGAACGGCGCGCGAATCGGCAGGATTCGCCCCCGCGCCCAGACGTCAGGATTCGCGGCATCTTTGCTTTTCAAATTGGGAGCTGTGCCGCCCATCCCCGCGGCCCCGTGGCATCCCGCGCAACCCTTCGCGCGATAGAGCTGCGCGCCCTCCTTGG
>QHWL01000304.1:393-4345 GCA_003222555.1 Acidobacteriota bacterium
CTCTGCGCTCGGCGTGCGGCCTACACCGTAGGTCGGCGACTGCGCCAGCGCGGCCACACCCATGAGCAACACGAGCGGGAGAACCCTAAGCATTCCCATTGGTCACGCTCCCGTCGCTGGCGATCCTCCAGGGCTGAATAGTGTTGTCCAGTCCCGGCACGGTGAAAGAGGGATCCAGGGGCTTGTTCCAGTACTTGGCGACCTGTGCGCGCGACGGTTGAACCTGACCCAGTTCGTCCGTGCAGCGCGAAAGGAGCTCGGTCTCTTGCCCGTCCCAATTCCACTGATAGCTGAAACGGGTATGAGCCATGCGCTGTGGCGTTCCCTTGAACTCAGCATTGTTCCAGTGCTTGCCGGCGTCGGTGGACACCTCCACCTTCTTGATAGCGCCGCCACCGGACCAGGCCAGACCGCTGATCTCGTAGAAGCCGCGGCCGGGCAGCTGTTGTCCGCCGGACGGGAACGTGATGACCGATTTGGGCCCGATCTGGTACGAGAGCGCAGCGACTTTGCGTTCCTGATCGAGATGCCCGTAGTCGTTGTAGTTCATGTAGTACCGGTCCACCACCTTGATTCGCCGCAGATACTTGGTGTGAAAGATTCCTTCGAAGCCGGGGACCATCAGCCGAAGCGGAAACCCTTGCTGGGGCCGCACGGCCTCGCCGTTCATGGCGTAGGCGACAAGACAGTCGTCCATCGCCTTGGCTATCGGCATGCTCGACGCTCCCTTCACCTCTTCCGCACCTTCCGCAACGAACCAGGATGCCCCGCCTTTCAGGCCGCACTCCTTGAGCAGCGTCGAAAGGAGCACGCCGGTCCATTCGGCGCAACTCGTCATGCCGTGCGTCTCCTGGACGGTCTTCGCTCTCCGTGACGATCGATTCCCCGCGCATTCGATGAAATGAAGGCGGGTGACGGAAGGGAGGCGCTTCAAGTCCTCCATGGTGAAGGTCAGCGGACGGTCCACCATGCCGTGGATCATCAGACGATGCTCCCGGGGATCGATGTCCGGGATGAAGGCACCACGGGTCGTCGCCACGTAGTGGAGCGAGGATGGCGTGATCACTCCGACCGAATCCTGAAGAGGGCTCGCCACATGAAACACGAGCCCGAAGCTATCGGGCGAAGGCCTGCCGCCCATGGGGTGGGATATGCGCACCGAAGTAACGAAACGCGAGCGATCGCCGTAGGCGATCTGATCCTTATCGCCCTTGATCATTCGTGGAGATGCTGGCGATGCTGGTGTCTGGCCGATCGCGGGTGCTACGGATCCCAAGGTGAAACCACCGGCCAACGCGGCACCGCTTCTAAGGAATTCCCTTCGAGCCGTTCGTTTCGAACCCATGGGTCTCTCCTTCGCAGATGAGCCTAAGAGGAAATCGCTTGCCCGAAGTCGAAAGTATACGCCCGTCTCGGGTCCAATCGAGCACAGTCCGGAGTGCCCTTGGACCTCGCTTCCACAGCCTGCGGTCGTTGAATTTCCAGAGCTGCGAAGGAGATCCAGGCTTCAGTTCCGTGACCGAGAGGCGCGTGATGGATCCATCAGCCGCACGCCTTCATCGAGCCGGTCGGCATACGCATTCAGAGCCGAAGCGGTAAGGGCCGCGTAGCGATCGACGTCGTCCCAGCGTTCTTCCTCGACCGCTTCGCGCACGCCGGGCAGTGTCTTGGCATCGTATCCGGTGAACCGGCCCGGCGCGTAAATCAAATTCTTGTACCAGGTCCGGCCCGGCAAGCCGGCCTCCGGCGTCAGGGTCTCTTCGGTCTGCCGCGTGAGTTCGACCAGCGCGGACTTGATTTGTGCCGATTGGCTCGCTCCGTTGACGCTGAGCGCCGTGTCATAGGCTCTTGCGCTTTTCTTCAACCGGTCGATCGCATTCTCGAGCGGCGCGAGATTGAAATGCGGCACGCTCTTCAGCGGAGTCGGCGCACCGCTGGTCTTGGTTGGATCGTCGGCGAGATGGTACGCGCCGCCAGCCAGCATCTTCGCCTGCGCGTCCGCGGCGTCGCGCTTGGTGTCGGCGAGCTTCTTCACTTCGTCGAGATAGCGCGACACCGTGTCGGCGAAATCGCCGTAACGCTCGAGTGGAACATCGGCCTCGGCCATGCGCAGAACCATGCGCCCGACGGTTTTCGCCAGCGCGCCCGCATAGACAAAGCCGGGGTCTCCGAAGCGGCTGTAATGCTCGTACGTGTCATAGGCGGAATGATAGACGCCGCCGACCCGGCCTTCGCCGCCGAAACTCACATTGAGCGCAGCCAGTCCCAGATGCTGGAGGAAGCTGGAATAATCGGACCCCGAGCCGAGCGCCCCGATGGGAAGGTCACGCGCTGGATCCAGAGCGATCTTGGCCTTCTCTCGTGCCTCCTCGGCCGCGCCGGGCGCGGTGCCGGCGACTTGGAGTCGCGCACGGAGGCGCGCGCCGACGGAAACGCCCGTCTCCGGATCGTTCACATCGGCCGCGACGCTGTTGACCATGTGCTGCAGCGAATGGCTGCCCTCGACATTGAGAAAGCCACGTCCATTGCCGTCTGAATTGATATAGACGAGTCCTTTCTGCTTCAGCTCGCCCTCATGAGTCTCGGCCCATTCCGTCGAGCCGAGCAGCATCGGCTCCTCGGCGTCCCAGCTCAAATACACCAGCGTGCGCTTGGGCCGCCATCCTTGACTCGCAAGCGCGCCGATGGCCTTGGCTTCGCTCATCATCGCGATATGTCCGCTCATGGGATCGGATGCACCGAACACCCATCCGTCGTGGTGATTTCCGCGAAGGATCCATTGATCGGGATAGACGCTGCCCCTCATCGTCGCGACGACGTTGTAGATGGTCTTGAGGCCCCACTCCGATTTCACCGCAAGATGAGCACGCGCATCCCCGCCGCCGACGTGATAGGTGATCGGAAGCGAGCCGCGCCACGCGGGCGGCACCACGCGGCCGTCGAGCGCCGCGAGGAAATGTTGTGCGTCGCCGGAAGAGATGGGGAGCACCGGAATCTTCAGCACCGTCGGCGCGTCGGAGACTTTCAGACGCTCGGCATTGGCCGTCGCTCCGATCCCTGGAGTGAGCGGATCGCCGGGATACAGCGTCATATCGGCGACCGAGCCGCGTTGGAACCCGTTTGCGGGACGCGCGGGCCCTTTGGGATAGGCGTCTTCCGTGGAATAACCGTCGTCGCGTGGATCGGAATAGATGACGCAGCCGACCGCACCGTGGTCTTGCGCGAGCTTCGGTTTCAAGCCTCGCCATCCGGCGCCGTATCGGGCGATCACGATCTTGCCCTGCACCGACACGCCGAGGCGCTCGAGCGTCTTGTAATCCTCCTGCATGCCGTAATTCACATAGACCAACGGCGCCGTGACGTCGCCATCGCTTTGGTAGGCGACATAGGCCGGCAGCTCGTCCTTGATGCGCGCGGAGCTCGCGTCGCCCGGGATCGGCGCCTCGGTCAGCGTCGCTTTGAATGACGTGGGACCGACGAGCTCAAAGCTTTCGCTGATCGGCGTGGGATACAGCACCTCAAAGGTTTCGATCTGCGCATCCCATCCCCATGACTTGAATTGTGCGAGCACCCTCTCGGCATTCGCCTTATTGTGGGCTGAGCCTACGTGGTTGGGTTCGGCGGCCATGGTTTTCATCCAGCCGCCCATCTCGGCAGGAACGATCGACGCGTCAAACCGCCGCTCGAGATCGACGGTTGCCGATGCATTTGAAGCCGTCTGCGCGCCGAGCGAACTCGCGACAAGAAGTGCGGCGAAAGTTCCCGAGCCGGTGCAAATCGTGCGACGCATACTGCCTCCCTGCCCTCGATCTGATGCCGAGGATACTTCGGCCTTGCTGCGGGCCATCACCAACGAGCAGTCGCCGTTTGGCCATCGACAGAGTGAGGTCCGCGCCGTGGGAGATTACCACGTCTCCAACGTGGAGGGCTGCCGGGGAAGGGCAATCTCACG
>QHWL01000305.1 GCA_003222555.1 Acidobacteriota bacterium
GGCCGATGGCCTCCTGACCCGGACGTCGATCCGGCGCCACTCGCGCCCGTTGGCGGCTTCGATGGCGAGCACGTATTGCTGGCGCAATTCGTCAATGAGAGTCGATGCCGCGACCACGGTCTCAACGAGCGTGCTCGCGAACACGAACTGGCCGCCAGTCCACTCTGCGAGATCGCGCAAGTCTGCGGCCCCGGACGGCACCGACCGATCGGAGGCTTCCATCATCAGACGTTGGTCCAACGAGGGTACCGTCGCCACGATGTACACTGGCACATCGATTGAGCTGGCCAAGCCCGACACATCCCGCGCCGACAGCGTGCTGCTGGTGTCCATGCCGTCGGTGAGCACGATGATCGCTTTGTGCGAGGCAGATCGTGCGGCGAGTCGCCGCGCCGTCGCCGCCGTCGCGTCATACAGCGACGTCGTGCCGAAGGGCTCGAAATCGGACAACGCCCCGTGAAGTTTGGAGACATCCCGCGTGAAGTCCTGACGTTCGTGCCACTTCATCGTTGGCCCGATGTAGTTGCGATAAGACCGACTCGTACGCTTGGCGCGCCATCGCGATCTTCGCGCCGATCCGCATGCTCCCGCTCATGTCGACCAGCATCGCCACACTGAGCGGCGACTGGCGGTCGGACCGGAGGGACAGAAGGGGTCGCAGTTGTCCGTTGTCCCGAACCTCGAAATCGGTGGTCTTGAGGCCGCTCATGACGTGTCCGCGAGCATCCCGGACTGACGCTTGGATCGTGACGATGTCGACAGCGGCGCGGAATGTCTCCTGCGCCGGGCCCGGAGCCTGTTGCGCACCCGGCGCGATGACCCACGGGGCGCTCACGATCCCTATCGCGATGGCGAGGCGAGAAAATGGTGTTTTCATGTTGCCGGTCTCCTCAGTTCTATCGGGCGAAAATCGACACAGAATAGCCAGCCGCCAGTCACTGCTCGATTCAAAGGCGGCGGCGACGTTCTCTGCCCAGATCCTGGTCGTGCGGGTCGAAAGAGTAACCTATCAGAAGAGGACCGCAGACGTCGCACGGCGTTTGCTCTGATTTTTCGATCACACGCGGTCTGGGCCAATTCCAGCGCCGGCGAATTCAGAATCGTAATCGGCTCGCCAGATTCGTAATTTGTCTGGCATCGGAAGAGTGCCGGCAATCGCGGACCGAGTCGGCCGCGCGCCGGCTCGGTCGGCGGCAAGGACAGGAGGTATTCCGATGATTCGTCACGCTGCGGCCATCGCCTTTTCACTGTGTCTGAATGCATCGTGGCTTTGCGCGCAGAGCACAGTGTTTACGGTGAACACGGCATCGGCTGACGTCCACAAGTCTCCGAGCACCGGCGGTCCGGTCATTGGTCAGGCCCCACGCGGCACTGTGCTCGAGGTCACCCGCGAGCTCGGAAGCTGGATAAAGGTTGTGTGGCCAGAGGGACAGGATGGCGTCGGCTACGTGCATGTGAGCATGGGATTGGTTGCACACGGTTTCACGCCGGTTCCGAGCCCGGCTGGATTGACATCAGCGCAGCCAGCTGTCGGATCTGCGTCTTCACCGGCGACGGCTGCTCGTCTCGAGCACTCCGAACCTGGCGAATTGCCTGCGCCGACGCGAACGGTCTACACGCACATCGTCGGGGTGGGCGGCGAAATGGGCGGCCCGAGGCTCGGTTTGGGGGCCACTGCGCGGGCCTGGTCCAGCAAGCGATTTGGCATTCAGTTCGAAGTGTCGCGCTATGCGCTCATCGATGCACCGGGACACTTGACGTCGAGCCAGTTCACGCCGAGCCTGCTTTATTCGTTGCGGGACCGCGTGACCGACTATTTCTGGGTGCGGCCGTACCTTGGCGCAGGGCCCAGCCTGCAACGCCAGACTTTGAACGGCGCGGCGGCGGGCGCCACCGACTCGGTGTCTGACACTCGACTCGGTTTCCAAGCGTTCGGAGGTGGCGAGGTCACGTTCGCCGGCGTGCCGCGATTTGCGCTGAGCGCCGACCTTGGCTATCACTGGCGCCCGACATCGTTCGCGGGCTTCGAACTGGGTGGTTTGGGCCTTTCAGTGTCGGGACACTGGTACGTCAAGTAGTTCGTCCGGCACGTGTCCGACTCGAACACCACGACGCATTCGCCGTTCACGTAAACGCGGTGGAGCGACCGCGTGGGCTCCGCTATCCCTTCAATCAACAGGCTCTGCTACTGTTTGTCCTCTGGTGAATCGACCCCGACGGAGAGTTCGTGCAAGGCATTGCGAAATAACTGCTTCAAATCGACCGCGTGAAGTCGTTCGACCTCCGAACTGACCTTCGCGATGGCCGCGGCCCTGATGTCGGGACCGCTCTGCTCGTCCAGAACCACGCCGAGGGCGGTGACGACGGCGCGCATGTTGTTCGACGACTTATCGTGGCCCAGCCAACCGGTGTAGCGTTGCAGGGCCGTCCAGGCCCATCGACCCGTTCGTTTCGCGCTGCGATGTGCGACTCGGTTTCCGTGCCCGCGACGATCTCCTCGGTGCTGTGCTTTCCTCGCGAGCGTCGTTGGTCATTGCCTTGAACGAAGGAGAGACGGCACTAGCGTTTCTTGCCGCGCGGCTGACGAGCGGGCGATGACCAGATTTTCGAGCAGCGGTGACAGATGAACCAACGTGACGTAAGAGTCGATTGACCCACTTCGACCACAGTGGTGGTCTTGCGGCAGCGCGGGCACGGCAACGGGGCGGCCCGAGGGCCGCTCGGAGTGGTCATTGGTTCGGCTATTCGTTGACTACCGATAGTAGACGGTCGCGTGTGTGCTACTTCGAAACCTTCGGTTATCCAACCTTGGCCCGTCTCAGTGGACGGTCGTACGCGGCGGCGTCGTGTCGACGTCCCACACGTGAAGACAGGCCTGACACACGTGGCATTGCAGCCAGCAGTACTCGTACGCGATGACGGTTCTAGTGGAGCGGCATTGTGGGCATTCGGCGGGTCGGAACGCTTCGCCCGTCTGGACCTTGGCTCGCGGAACACTGGACCGCCGTGGGGATCGACGGGCTCGAGACACGCTTAGGAGTCTACCGGGAGCGGCGGGCTACAATCTGTTCCCAAATGAACATTGACGACCCGCAGAGAACGGACTGACGCGGTGGGCCGCGTCTACGCGCGTGTGTTCGGCGACCACCTACCCGCCCGGCCACGGTGCAGGTGGCGGGGCATCCAGGTGTCGGCCCCCGCATCGAGATCGACGCCGTCGCCTCATCCCTGACAGTGACCGAGCTCTCCGCCGCGAGCGAGCCAGACGGTGTCTGGGCGACGATTAAGCAGGCGCTCGCCGGATCGCATCGCGGCGAGTACACCGACGGCCCGATCGGCCGGGCGATTCTTCTGCTCGCAGTGCCGATGGTCCTCGAGCTCGTACTCGAGTCGGTCTTCGCCGTCGTCGACGTGTTCTTCGTCTCGCGGCTCGGCGCCGACGCGGTGGCGACGGTCGGCCTCACCGAATCGATGCTCACGATCATCTACGCGGCGGCGGCCGGGCTGAGCGTCGGCGCGATGGCGACCGTGGCGCGCCGCGTCGGCGAGCGCGACCACGACGGCGCTGCCCGCGCGGCGGTGCAGGCGATCGCGCTGGGCCTCTTCGTGGCGGTGCCGGTCGGGTCTGCCGGCTTCTGGTTCGCGCGGCCGCTGCTGTCGATGATGGGCGCATCGCCGGGCGTCCTCGCCAATGTGTCGTTCACCCGCATCGTCCTGGGCTTCAACGGCATCATCCTCACGCTGTTTCTCGTGAACGCCGTTTTCCGCGGCGCGGGCGACGCGGCGATCGCGATGCGCGTGCTCTGGGTCGCCAACGCGATCAACATCGTGCTCGATCCGTGCCTGATTTTCGGCCTCGGCCCGTTTCCGCGCCTTGGCGTCACCGGGGCCGCGGCGGCGACGACGACCGGACGCGGGATCGGCGTCCTGCTGCAGCTGTACATGCTGTCGCGGCGTGATGGACGGATCGTGATCCGCCGCGAGCATCTGCGCCTCGATCCGCCCGTGATGATGAACATGCTCCGGCTGTCCAGCAGCGCCGTTCTCCAGCAGCTGATCGCGACGACAAGCTGGATCGGGCTGGTGCGAATCATGGCGACGTTCGGCAGTGTCGCCGTGGCGGCCAACACGATTGCGATCCGCATCGTGATTTTCGCGCTGCTGCCGGCGTGGGGCCTCGCGAACGCGGCGGCGACGCTCGTCGGCCAGAATCTCGGCGCCGGCAAACCGGATCGCGCCGAGGCGTCGGTGTGGAGAGCGTGCCGGTACAACCTGGTGGCGCTGGGCGTGATCGGGGCGCTGTTCATCGTATTCGCCGACACGATCGTCGCGATCTTCACCAGCGACCCTGCGGTAGCGCCACTCGCGGCGGCAGGCCTACGCATCTTCGGTTCCGGCTTTCCGTTCTATGCGTACGGGTTCGTGCTGACCCAGTCGTTCAACGGCGCCGGCGACACGTGGACGCCGACGGTCATCAACCTGTTCTGCTGCTGGCTCGGCGAGATTCCGATCGCCTATGTGCTGGCGCGCCCGCTCGGCTTCGGCCCGCACGGCGCGTTCTGGTCGATTCCTATCGCCTTTTCATCGATGGCGCTGATGAGCACGCTCCTCTTCCGCCGCGGTCAATGGAAGCTGAAGCGCGTCTAGTTCAGACCGCAGAGGACCGGGAGAGAAACTCGCCCGCGTCGTTGTTGCCTAAACGACCGGCGTGCGTGCTTCGCGTCCCCAAGGTCTCCGCGTCCGGCGACGCCGCGGGCAGGAATGGACCGCTCCCAGAATGCCGCGCGGCTCGTCTTAGTTAGCGGGCCTGAGAGCCGCGACGACGGTGGTGACTTGAGAACAAGACCATGTGAGGTGACATCGCGCGACCTGGGCGAGCGACGACTGCCAGATCGCGCTCTGCTCGTGACCTCGCGACACGGGTTCGAGTCCCCAACAGGTACCGCGAAAGGGTGCACGGTGAAATTGGCGGGATTGCAGCGTGACACCCAGACTCAACCACCAGCGCGAAACGTTACCTGGAGAGAACGCGGTTGCCCGCCGGCTGCTAGCGCCCGTCAGACTACCGCGGTGAATCTCCGCGACATCCTTGTCGGATAGATGGACGTTTGCGGCAACGCGATCCTCCTGC
>QHWL01000306.1:0-4089 GCA_003222555.1 Acidobacteriota bacterium
GGTAGCACAAATTCCTGCATCATGCGCGCCGCCTTTACCGGACGCGTGAGTGCGCGCTCGACCCTTCGCAGAACGTGACGCGCGAGCCCCAGGCGAGCGACGCGTGCGAGAAGACTTTCAACATCGACTCCGATCATACTTGTGTTGACGCCGGTCTGGTTTCGTTTTCACCGGTAGCAACGGCCCCGCGGTGCACGGCCCATTGCTCGCGCACGGGCAAACCCGGTCCCTGTAAGGTCGTGTTTAATTGCGGACGACACTTGGGTTGGCGCATCCCGAAAAAGGGGTACGACCCCTTTTGAAGGATCTGTCAGACCAAAAAGTGGTCGTACCCCTTTTTCGAACGTCAATTCTGAACGATCCCGACCAACCGCAGGTATACGACCTCGTCTTGGCCAGGAGATCAAAAACCTGGCCCCCGGCGTTGTGCTGTGTTATTGACGTAAGTGGCACGGCAGCGTACCATTCCCATCTCGCGCGGTGTTTCAACCCGAGGAAGCTGAGGCAACAGATGTCGGGACAAGGCTCCGGGGGCTCCGGGGGCTCCGGGGGCTCCGGGCGCCCTTTCGCACGCCGGTCGTTTCTGTCGAAGCTGGGCATCAGCCTGACCGCCGGCGGTGCCGCGCTTGGGACCGGCATCGCGAGCGCGCAGACTCAAAGTAGCGGCGAAGGCGGGCGATGGCAGCCCGCTCGCCATACGCTGGACGACTGGCTCGATCAGGTTCCGGGACAACACCGGTTCGTGCTCGACACGGCGACGCCGGACGCGTTTGGAAACGCGCTGGCGTTCCTGAACAACTACTTCACCGTCAACAAGAACGCATACGGCCTCAAGGATGAGGACCTCGCGGTCGTCCTGGTCGCACGCCATCTCTCGACGCTCTTCGCGTTCAACGACGCGATCTGGGCGAAGTACGGCGCCCCTATCACACAGAGGACCAACTTCAACGATCCGAAAACCAAGCAGCCGCCATCGATCAATCTTTTCAATTCGACCGGCTACGGCGGGGCGCTGAGCAACCGCGGCAACACGTTGGACAGCCTGCTCAAGCGCGGGCTGCATCTCGCCGTGTGCCAGGTGTCAACCCGCGGGAATGCCGGAGCGATCGCCACGGCGACCGGCGGGACGGCCGAGGGGATCTACAACGAATTGGTCGCGAATCTGGTCGGTCACAATGCCCACATGGTGCCGGCCGGGATTGTCGCCGTGAATCGCGCGCAGGAGCGCGGCTATTCGCTGGCGACGGTTGGATGAGCCGCCCTGCCCCGTCCTGCCAGCCTGCGGGCGCTGACAGTTTCCGGTCTGGAGGATGTTCATGAGATTCAAGACGAAAAAGTTGGTGCTCATTGGCCTCGTTGGTTTCTTCTTCGTGATCTGGCGAGGAAACACCGATCGTGATGTTGCGGTTGCGCAGGGCCGGAAGGCAGTCGTAATCACGCGCATCTTCACCGGGCCGGACGGTCTGGCCCACGCCGAAGACATTGAACTGAACCTGAACTCCCGTGGCGCGACGGCCATGCTGAAGGCCACTGGAGCGGAGTTCAGCGTGCGGCCGCCCACGGCTGGGGCCGATCCCCGGAACACCGCGGCTACCGACCCTGGGGCCGCCGGGTGGCACACCGGCCCGGCGCGGCAGTTTGTGATCACGCTCTCCGGTAATTCGGAAGTCGAAGTCTCCGGAGGTGTCCATGTCGCCGCCGGGCCCGGACACATCAACCTGATTGAAGACACGACGGGCAAGGGTCACGTCACGAGAAACTTCGGCCCAGAGGCTCGTATCGCGCTCACCATCCCGCTCGCTGACGGTGTTGTGATCGAGGGTGTCAAAAAAGCGAGAACCCAGTAGGCGGGGCGAACAGGCAGGGCTGACGCGTCAGGAGCGCTCGATCTCGAAGCCGCGCTTCTAGATCCAGTAGCGCGGCTGCCGATTACCCCTGCGGCGTGGTCAAGCCAGCTCAAATCGACAATTCGACGTCACGGAGGTAATGATGGATTCGAATCGCTCTGGCCGGAGGCGGTTCCTACAACAGGGTGCTGCACTGGTTGGTTTGGCCGCGGGAGGCGTACGACCCGCGAGCGGCCAGACACCAGTACCTGAAGCGCACCCTAAAGACATTAAGGAATTGATCGCCTATGGCGACCGCTCCCGTTTCGTCACCTCGATACGCGTCCCCACGGCCGGGAGAACTTCGCCTGATGCCTTTGGGCTCACGTTTCATGTCTTGACTCCGCTTCAGGATTCGGTAGGGATTATCACGCCATCCTCGCTCCACTATGTGGGTACCCACCGCGGCTCATATGTTCCGGACATCGATCCCCGGGAGCATCGTTTCATGATCCACGGCATGGTGGACCGGCCGCTGACGTTCACCGTGGAGGAGTTGAAGCGCCTCCCTTACGTCTCCCGCATTCATTTCCTCGAGTGCATTGGAAACCGCGCGAATCCCACCCACAAGACAGTTCAGGAAACGCACGGGATGACCAGTTGCGCGGAATGGACGGGAGTTCCGCTGTCTCTGTTGCTCAAGGAGGCTGGCGTACAAAACGCGGCGTCCTGGATAGTCGCGGAAGGGGCGGAGGAAGTCAAAGGAGCGTCGAGCATTCCGCTAGCGAAGGCCATGGACGACTGTCTGGTGTGCTACGGCCAAAATGGCGAAGCGGTGCGGCCTCAGCAAGGGTTCCCACTGCGGCTGATAGTCCCCGGCTTTGAAGGAATCTATCAGACGAAGTATCTGAGGCGAATCAAGGTGGTGGACCGGTACTACATGACCTATAACGACTACGGGCATATTCAGCCGGACCCGAAAGTCACCGCGTTGACTGTCCAGATTGGACCGAAATCTGTCATCACCTTTCCTTCCGGGGGACAGCAGCTGCCCGGCCG
This sequence comes from Acidobacteriota bacterium, assembly GCA_003222555.1. GTDB lineage: Bacteria > Acidobacteriota > Vicinamibacteria > Vicinamibacterales > CAVVIG01 > JAHFUJ01. The sequence goes on from QHWL01000306.1 coordinate 2,886, forward strand.
CGGATTCTACGAAATCACTGGCTTGGCTTGGTCCGGTGGGGGCGCTGTTCGCAAGGTGGAGGTATCCACCGACGGCGGCCGGAGCTGGAAGGACGCCGAGATTCGGGGGACGGCATATCGAATGGCCCATACCCGGTTTGGCTTCCACTGGAACTGGGACGGAAAAGAGTGTGTGCTCCAGTCGCGCTGCACGGACGAACTGGGCACGGTTCAACCGACCCGAGCCCAGGTGGCCAAATTCTTTAACCTGCCCCTAGACAAATTACGTGTGCCAGGCGCCGACAATACCGTTCAACCGTGGAGGGTGGACAGCGATGGGAGCGTTCACAATGCGCTTTCTTAGGCTTCTCCTGCTTGTCATGATCCTGGGCGTCTGCCACATTGGGTGGGCACAGTCGCCCACCTATGGTTTGGGAAGCACCCCGACCGCAGAAGAAATCCGTGTCTGGGATATCTCTATCAGTCCTGCGGGAAACGAACTCCCGCCGGGGCGCGGCACCGCCAAGGAAGGTGCGCAGCTCTATGTGCAGAAGGGGTGCGCGGGATGCCACGGGGCAACAGGGTCAGGGGGCCGAGCGCCTAATTTGATAAGACGGCAAGGCATGCCCCCGAACCCTGCGCCTGGCACGATGGCGGGGATGGAGATGGGGCCGCCGGGAATCATGGCGCTTCGCTCGCCGTTCGGGGCGACGATATGGGATTACATCAACCGCGGCATGCCTCTCAATAAGGAGGGGACGCTAACCCCCAATGAGGTATACGCTCTGACTGCCTTTCTGCTCTACAAAAACGAGGTTATCCAGGAGGACGAGGTAATCGACGCCCAGAGTCTGCCGAAGGTGAAAATGCCAAATCGTGATGGATTCGCTCCCCCTCCGGAGTGGAAGCATGGGACGCCAAGGCTTCGCGATTACCCCTGAGCCCTGGGCGCGCCTCTTGCCGTAAAGTCCCACACAGCTATCGCAGAATCTGGTGGCGATTTACCTCGGAGACGATGAACTCGGCCCTCGCGCACGCTCGTCTGCGGCTCGACGTCCTTTCCATGAAGATATTTGTGTGGATGTTTGGCCACAACGGCGAACTGCTCGACTCCCATTTGTTTTTCTTCGACAGGTACTCGGATCTCGCGGACTATCACAGGCGGCAGGGGCGGATCACGAAAGCGGCCAGGCTTGCTGCCATTGCCGAGGCGCACTTCCAGGCG
>QHWL01000306.1:4207-7748 GCA_003222555.1 Acidobacteriota bacterium
CGTCGGTGTCGATACCTGTGACCTTGGCACCGCGATAGAGCCGCTTGACGTCGCCGAGAGTGGACCCGACGCCCAAGCCGTTGCTGGTCAGACGCCAATCATGTGCTCGTGAGCGTCTTTCGCATGAACACGCATGCGATAGGTCGTCCAGACGCGAGCAGCGTGTCTCCACGACCAACCTCTTCGAATCCGTTCGCCTTGTAAAACTCGACTCCAGCCAGCGAGGCCTCGACGTGGATACTGGTGGCTCCTTGGCCGATCGCGTGTGCCTCGACCATCCGCAGGAGCGCGGAGCCAATCCCACGTCGCGTCGCCAGGCCCCTTACATAGACTGACCCGCCATCACGCGCGTCGTCGATGCGATGTGTTGCAAACCCTAGAACCGCAGAGTCGTTGTCGATTTGACCGACCGCGACGAAAAACACTTCTCCGCCTTCCATCGCGTTCACGTGGATGTCCGGCGTCAGGCCTTCCTCCCAGTCCTCGACGACGCTCGGCGGATAGAACTGGGGGCCGACCGAGCGAATTGAATCACAGTGCTTGTCCACCGCTTCAGATCTTACCAGCGAGCTCCGATCCGCGGCGGCGACATTCAGAAGAGCGCGCGCCTCCACGGCACCGAGCGCAGCGCTGGCAGGAACTTCTCCCCCGTCCATGATGCACTGCACGATTTCGGTGATTGTCATGCGCGATGGTCAGCCTAATGGTCCAACTCAACGCCGCTCGAAAATCCAAATGTTGTTCTGATCATGATCGGTGCCGCGAACCTGCTCAGTCGCTCGAAGGCGCCGTCCCGCATCGAGCAGTTCGTACCGAAAAGAGATCTCCATCTCACCGTCAGAACGCTGCGTTCGCGACGTGAACACCAGAGCGTTTCCTTCCCACCGAAGGTTGGACACCGTCCGGGCTCCCTGCCGAGTGCCAACGACTTCGCGTCCATCTGACAGCAACTCGTATTCATACTCGAACGGATTGCTCTGGGTCACAAACGCCGCCTTGTGGCGAAACGTTGGCTCGCGGTGCTCGATTCGCCAGACACCGCTCTGCACCGCGTCAGCGCCCGGACTGAGAGTACTGGCCTGTCGGTTTAGGGTCCATTCGCCCGAAAAGTCGGGCTTTTCCTGAGCGAGCCCTGAAATGGCGACGCCGAGAGCGATTACCGTTGCGATACACGTCTCGATGAACATCATGCACCTGTTGATAAATCTCATCGCAGTAGAGGAATGATGGCTGGTCGGTGCGAGGAAATCGCCGAGTGACGAATACTTACCTGCCTGGAGGGACGACCCCTCGATACGGCTTCAGACCCACGCTTAGTCCACTCTCGACGCTGTGATTCCCTTCATGGCACGCCTGCTCCAATAACTCAAAGCCCGGCTCCTTGTTCCGGATGAGGGCAAGTGCCATTGTCCACGGCCGTGTATACACCGTCGGGTCCTCGACCCTTGCTTCGTAGTGGATAGTATCGGCGTCGACGAGCGTGAACCGTTCGACCATGTGCAGCGCGTCGCTGTAGAAATTGCCGGCGTTGTCGAGCCACGTCAGGCCGTTCGAGTTTGTCACGTCGACGACCAGCGTATTCCCCTCCCAGTGTCCGCGCGAGTCGCCCTGCCACAGTTTTATGGCGTTCCCAACATGCGGTCCGGCGGCCATGGGAATTATCCGGTACGCGTGGGCGTACTCAAGTAGGTGCACCAGGTACTCAGGAGTTTGAACAATTTGATGCGGACCGGGTGCATACACGTGCCGGGGCATGCCGGGCGGCGAACAGCTGGCGAGCGGAGAGATGTAGCGTTCAACCATGTCCTTTCTGAGCTCCCGGGCCCATGGCTGGTACGGGATGTTCCGATCCGGTGTATCAATCACGAGGCTGGGTCCGGCTTGAACGCCATACCCCTCAGGATGTGCTTCGACGTCCTGAGACGTCACCGTTCGATTCCAGTATCCCTGCATGTCCGGCCGTCCATCTACGCGGCGCGGCGGATTGAACGTTTTCATTTTTTCGATCGCGCACGCATGGAACCGCGCCGGCTCAAGCGGACACCCGGCAGCTGTTGCCGCCGTTGGCTCCTGAGCTGAGGCGGGTATCGCACACAGCATGAGCATCAACGGCCCCGGGGCGAGAGAACCGAGTAATGGCGGTTTCACTGGAACCTCTCTTTCAGAAAGGCCTTCGCGAAGGCAGTGGAGGCCCGGCGGGTTCTTGACTACGCGCCATCATAGCTCAGGTTCTGGCGATCGCCGACGTCACTTCACCGAAAGGCCGACGATTCGCCTGGAAAAGACACAAGGCGCGACGTTGTACGTGCCGCTGTGCGCCGCGAGTGTCAAGTACAATCAGCGGACACGCCATGACCACCCTCCGGTTGGACGACATTCCGCGTCGATCGCTTCAGAACGCAGGTTACGCTTTCGTGCACGCCACAGAGATGCGGTCTTCGCTCGAGGCCATCGGCACCGTATCGGATTGGGACATGTTTGCAGCGAGCTGGGATGACCTGGAGCTGGACACATATCTCGCCGACCGCGGACGGTACCGCCGGCGCCGGCATGCCGTTTACACCGTCACGTCCGACGGCACGGTCCAGCGTCAACCGCATCAGCCGCACCATCAGGGCGAGCAATACAATCGTCTGTTCGGCGGCGTGGACCGATGGTTCGCACCTGTAAAGGACTGCGTCAGCGACGGCCGCACGATGAGGACGATTCTGCGCTTCTGCGGCGCGCTGTTCGGCGATCTCGCGCCCCATAGTCGTGTCTGGCGTGCCGAGGTGCATCAGTTCCGGATCGAAGCGCGTCCTGAGGAGGAGGGTCAGCCGACTCCGGAAGGACTGCATCGCGACGGCGTCGACTTCGTTCTGGTGCTCCTCGTCCAGCGCCGCAACATCGATAGTGGCACGACTACCATTCACGGCCTCGACCGCGAGCCGCTCGGTGCGTTCACGCTGACTCACCCCTTCGACGCCGCGCTCGTCGATGATTCCCGGGTCTACCACGGCGTGACATCGGTAACGCCGCTCGATCGGGCGCAGCCGGCGTTTCGGGACGTGCTGGTCGTGACGTTTCGGAGAGACGACGGCGCGAACGAGGTATAGCAGGCAAGGACGGCACTCGTCGTCTGGCTCCTCCCGCGCACGCCCGCGACTGCGCCGTGCTGACGCGATTTATCGTCGCGGCACCGGAAGGAACAACCTTTCGCCCATCCGCTTCGTTTGTAGCGGCGTCCCCGAACGGGCGGCTACCTGAGTCCGGCCGCCCTCGACGGGGCGATTCAGTTGCCTGATCGTGGCAATAGCGTGGCAACGAGCGTCACGCTGAGTAGGAAAGTGAATGGCTAGAACAATTTAACTGGCGGTGAGGCAGGGATTCGAACCCTACGACCGCGTCTTTCTAACTTGGTGATGGCGCGCGACTTCTGGCGACAAGGGTTCGAGTTCCAACTACTTACCAGGTTCTCATCGTCCGCCGCAGTCCCCGCCAGTCCTCCATATTCTACCGGCGTTTTGGAGACATTTTGGAGACGGCCGCGCGAGGTGCTTTC
>QHWL01000368.1 GCA_003222555.1 Acidobacteriota bacterium
CTTCGTGCATCGCGGTGGGGTCAGTGTTGCGCAACGGCCGGCTTGTACGGCCCGAGCTCTTTCAGTGCCCAGTCGACAAACGAATGGTCGATCACGTCCGCGACCTCAACGCGGCCCTCGATCAGCTTCTCGCTCTTGAAGAACTCGAGGTCGTGCCTGAGGCTGGGCTCGTCCACACGCCCGTCGGGGTTGCAGCCCTGCGCGCGGATCGACCGGAAGACGCCCGGGTCCTTGATCGCCGTCGACTGTGTGAGGATCGTGATGATCTCGCCGGCGTTGGGGCCGGCGATTCGGCCGTCCTTGAGCGCGTTGTTGTAATCGCGCACGCCTTTCAGGTAGGCACGCATGAAGCGCCGCGCGACCTCGGGCCGGCGTTTCGCGAAGTCGCCGCTGTAGAGCACGACGGCAAGCTGGTGGTTGGGGTAAATCTGGTCGTCGCCCATCACCCGCACCGCCGCGCCGCTTTGCACCGCGCGCGTCGCCGACGGCTCCGTCGTCATCGCGGCATCGACCGCCTTGTTCTGCAGCGCGACGACATGCTGCGGGAAGCCCATAAACACGCGCTCGACGTCGGCATACTTGAGGCCGCCCTGTTTGAGCGCTTCGTTCAACGTCGAGGTCGACGCGCTGCCCGGCGCGCTGCCGGCGATTTTCATTCCCTTCAGATCCTTGAGCGATTTGTAGCGCCCGCTGTCGACCAGATCCTTGCGCACCAGCAGCGGCTGGAAGCCGTACCCCGGCGGCGTCGACCCTTTGTCGGCGACGATTTTGATGGCGATGCCTCGGGCGACCGCGTTGTAGAGCCCCGCCGACGGCGAGCCGGCGCCAACGTCGAGCCGGCCGAGGCCGAGCGGCGCGACCATCTTCGCCGCCGAGTCAAACGCGGTGAAGGTGACGTCGATGCCTTCCTGCCGGAAGTAGCCCTTGCGGTCGGCGATGAAGAAGCCGACGTCGCTGCTGGCGTTGGCGATGCCCACCCGCACGGTCACTGAGTCGGCGGAGAGCGAGAGCGCGGTATGGCCGGCGCACAGCGCCAGCGAGAGAAAGAACGCGCCAAGCCGTCCTTTTTTCATCGTCTCGCCCTTGTCAGTTTGCCACAGTCTCCGCTCAGAGCGTCTCCCCGTCTTTCAGCACGCCGGCTGCGCGGAGCGATCCTTCGAGCCACTTGGGAGCCAGGTTCTTGCCGGCCACGATGTCGGCGATGCGCGCGCGCTCTTCGGCGACCTTCCTGGCCGCCAGGTCCAGCACCGACTCCGCTTTTTCGCGCTCGATTGCCACGACGCCGTCAGCGTCACCGACGATGAGGTCGCCGGGACTGATCGCCACGCCGCCGCACGAGATCGGCCAATTGATGCGGCCGGGGATGAACTTGGTCGGACCGTTGGGATTGCTGCCTACCGAATAGACCGGAAATCCCAACTCGCGGAGCTCTTCGGTGTCGCGGACCGCGGCGTCGACAACTACGCCGGCAAGACCCAGCTCCCTGCACGTGCGAATCATGATAGAGCCCATGACCGCGCAGGTGCGATCGCCCTTGCCATCGACCACGAGGATGTCGCCGCGCTTGGCCATCAACATCGCGGCGTGGATCATCAAGTTGTCGCCCGGGCGGATCTCGATCGTGAACGCAGGGCCGGCCAGGCGCATGGAAGGCGAGAGCGGCGCGATGCGCCCCGCGAGCGTTCCGCGGCGTCCCGCCACGTCGGCGAGGACCGAGGCAGCGAACGCGGAAGCCCTGCGGACTACCTCAGATGGAACGCGCTCGAAATCGCGGCGAATGTCGGAGAGCACGGCGGTGGACATGCGTGTGTGTCTCTGTGATCACGTCTCAGGGCGCGATCCTGTTTTCGAGGAATTGCAGCAGCCGGCTCGGGGCAGTTTCCTCGGTCTGCCCGGCAACGGGAACGTCCCAGTACTCGGCGCGAGGCAGGCATTCTTCGAGATACCTCGCCGCCGACGTTGCGTGCGAGGCGTCTCGGCCCGGAACGATCAGGGCGGGGATGTCGAGGCGGAGCAGATCTTCGGGCTCGGCGCCGGGTGCGGTGTCCCGGTCCAGCAGCGTGCGAGCCATGCCCTCCACGATCAGCTTGTACTCGTCCAAGTTCTGGCGTGCAAAGGAATCGGCGAAGGTGCGGTCATGCCGGATGACCGAGGCCCACGGTCCGCCTCTGGCGTCCGCATTGAACGGCTTGCCATCTCCGGTGACCAGCCGGACGACCTCCGCCAGACCGTGCTGCTGCACATAGGCCAGATGCTCCGCAAAGCGCTGGCGGCCGTTGATACGGTATTTCGCGCCGCCAACGGGCCAGTAGAGAACCATGCTCAGCGTGGCATGCGGGTAGGCCACGGCAAAGGCCATGGCCGGGCCGCATCCCATGCAGCCGCCCACGAGATGGGCCCGCTCGATGTTCAGATGATCCAGCAACCCCTTGCCCTGTGCCGCGAAATGGGACCATGTCACGCGCTCGACGCGGCCGCCCGACTCACCGCACTCGCGGCGGTCGAAAATGATGCAGCTGTACCTTCCCGACAGGCGGTCCAGAAGCTTGATGCGGGCGTACACGCCAAGCGTGGTCCACTTCTCCAGGCTCGCGTCGAAACCGCCCGGCGCGAACATCAACACAGGCGGGCCGGAACCGACCACTTCGTAACGTGTCGTGATGCCGTCGACGATCGCGCTAGGCACGTGCGATCCGATCGAGTCAAGGGGCCGATGTGACGGGAAGGCCGCCTTTGATCTGGCGTGCGGCGCGCACATCCTCGGCATACGCCGTGATGGCCTCCAGCGTGATCCGGGCGACGTTCGCGTAGGTTTCGATCTTCGAATCGAGCGCCGCCGCCGCGTAGCCGATGGCGGCGTGCGCCATGCGCATCCGTCCATCGAGCCATGGACCGCCGCCGAGACCACCGATCACCGGGATCGAGACGGCGTCGACGACCGCGGGACCTGCCACCGGGCCCGAGAGCGTGAAGTCGAGCAGCGAGGCGCCCGCGTCTTCCAGGCGCCTGGCCTCCTCCACGAGCTTTGCGGTCATGGCCGCAGGCACCTGCGCGCCGGGCTTCGACATGTCGCCGTATGGGATGCCGTGTTGCAGGGCAGTCTGGGGCGTGATTCCGAACTGCGCGAAGACCGGGATGCCCGCGCGGACAATCGCGCGCGCCGCCTCGGGAAATTCTGCGGCCCCGTCCAGTTTAATCATGTCCGCTCCCGCCTCCTTCACGAGCCGGATCGCCGCCCGCAGCGCGCTGTCGGTGCCCTCCTGGACCGGACCGAAGGGGACGTCGCAGCTCACGAGGGCTCGTTTCACGCCTCGCCGCACTGCTTTGCAGACGACAATCATCTCTTCCATCGTGACCGCCAGCGGATTCGCGTGGCCCCACAAGTTGGTGCCCACCGAATCTCCCACCGACACGATGTCTACGCCGGCTCGGTCCACGATCTGAGCGATCTGAAAGTCCCAGGCCACCACTCCGACGATCTTTTGCCCGGCCCGCTTCATCTGCCGAAGCACGGGGATGGTGACCGCGGATTCCCCCCTGGGCTGCATCGATGCTCCTGGAGTGAGCGTGTTGCGCTACGCCCAGGCGCGGTTGTCGACGGTGTTCTCATAGGTGGCTCCAGGCACCACCATGTTCCACTTGACCGTCCAGTTATACGTGTCGTCAAACCGCTCGCGAGTGTATGGCTGTGGCGCGGCGTGCACCAGGCGCCACGTCTGCAGCTCGTGGGGTTCCAGCAGGCCGCCTGTTTCCGCGATGAAATAGTGGACATACGGCGTCGGGTCGTGTTCGAGCAGCTTGACCGCTCTCGCCTGCGCCCGGAACATTGCCGCGAGCGTCGGGCCGTCGAGGTCGTCGCCGGCGGCCTCGCTGCGGCTCGAGTGCGACTCGATCAGGATGCGAAAGCCCTGCTTCTGAGCCACGCTGATCCACGGCTCCATCAGGCTCACCGCTGCTACCGTGCCCTGGCGCAGCGCCTCGAGCCGCTGGGGCATCGATCCGGCGCTCGTCGTCTTGATGTGCTCCGGCGTCAGGAAGCCTTCCAGCATCTTCAGCGTCGTGAAGTGGGAGCCGTTGTTCGGCGTCACCGCGACGGCCTTGTCCTTCAGCATCTCGGGCTCGTAGACATCGGAGTCGCCGGCCACGACGATGGCGAACTTCGACATGTCNNNGAGCGCCACGATCTTCCGCACACGGAGTCCGCCGCATTCGGCCTCGACCGCGCGTTTCATGATGCCCCATTCGCACATGCGATACTGGTCGACGCCGCCGTCGCTGTAGGCCGCGTCGAGCGGGCGGTCGAAGACCGAATCGAACTTGACGGAGTGGGATGTCGTGACCTGCGACATTCCCGGTGTGGTCACGAACTCTATGTCCAGTCCCTCGTCCTTGAAAAACCCTTCGTCGCGGGCGACCAGCACGGGCAGGTCGTGGACCACGTTCATGAGCGCGACTCGAGGTTGCTTTCCCACCTGGCGTTCCTTCGCGATCTCCTGAATAGTCATGGCGCTTTCTCCTGAGTGATGATCTCTTTCGTCTGCCCGCCTGTCAAACGCGGGATTTGGGATTCGGGATTCGGGATTCGTCCCAAATCCCAAACCCCGAATCCCGAATCCCGAGAAGCGTCACCCAACCAGCCCATGGGTGTTGGGCGGAAACAACTCTTCCACGGTCACGGGCCCAGCGATGATCCGCTGCTCGAGGGCGTACTGGATTAGTTCCTCGAGCGCCTGCCGGTTGGGGGCGATGCCGTAGGGCAGCGGGTCGCGGCCGGTGATCTCCAAGACTTGCCGGTGGAGAGCGTCGACACGGGTCGGGTTCTCGATTTGACCGGCCTGGAGGCGCCGGACGTAGTTGCGCTTGGCCTCGGCGAAGGCGTTGAAGATGTCGGGCGCCAGATCCGCGTGCGCGTCGAGGAGTTCGTGCTTGACGACCATCAGATGATTGATCGGGTAATGGCCACGGCTCCGCAGGGCCTCGATGCCCGCTTCCGCGGCGTTGATGATGAGCGGCTTCACGTCTGGTGACTCGACCTCGACGCCGATGGCAGCAGGCAACTCGCCCGAAGCGACGAGGTCCGCCATCTTTTTCCCCTTTTCGATCGGTACCACGTTGGAGGGCGGGCGGTACTCGGCGACGTGCTCGTCGCCCGAAAGCACCCAGGTGATCGTGTTCAGGTCGACGCGGTACTGGTGCTGCAGCACGCCTCGAGCCCACACGCCCGTGGTGACGGTGTAGCCGCGGTTGACGCCGACCTTCCTGCCTTCCAGATCCTTGGGGCTCTTGATGCCGGACTTCGTGTTGTACACAATGGCGCCGTGATGGAACGCCCGTACCAGGAAGATCGGCAGACCCGTGAGACGCTTGCCATGAGCGCGCGCCGTAATGTAGGTGGTCAGCGCCATCTCGGACACATCGAACTCGAGGCCGCGTACCATGCGGCGGAACGCGTCGATGAGCGGGTCCACCTCCACGAACTCGAACTCGAAGGTCCGCGGCCTCACCGTGCGATCCTTGAGGGCTTTATTGTTTCCCTGCGTGCGGGTGACGGTTTTCAGCTTGAGCTCAGGCATGGGCGCCCTTCATTCCCCCGAGGGCCGTCACCTTTCGCCGGTGTCATGCCCATGGCATGAGCGATGCGTGAATCACGCCCGGCACCCCCTGGCCACCGACCGATCTGATGGCAAGGTCCACCTCGTTCAGCCCAAACTTGTGCGTCGTGACCTTCTCCAGCGGGAAGCGCTTCGACGCGAGCTGCTGAAGGGCGAGCTCGCACGCCTTGAAGCTGTGCCCGCGCGCACTCTTGATCGTGATGGCTTTCGCGGTGATCCGGCCGATCGGAAAATTCGGGAATTCCGCCATGTCTCCCTGCACGACCATGGTCCCGCCTCTGCGCTTGAGCGCCTCTACGCCGAGCAGTATGGGGAAGGTCCCGGCGCCGGCGGTGCAGTCGAGCACGACGTCCACGCCCTTGCCGCCCGTAATCTCTTTGATGCGTGCGAGAGGATCTTGCTTCTCGACGTCGATCACGTAGTCGGCGCCAAGAGCCCTGGCGACCTCCATCCGCGCACCGTCCCGGGATGTGCCCGTGAGGATGATCAGAGAGGCGCCCGCCTGCTTGCAGATCACCGTCTGCGACAGCCCCTGCTGGCCCGGGCCTTGGATGAGCACCGTGGAGTCGTAGCCCACGCCTCCGTCGAACAGCGACCATTCGATGCCGTTGGACATCGGCGTCGCCAATCCTGCCAATTCGGGTGTCACGTCCTTCGGCACGTGGTGAACGACCGCGTTCCAGGGAAGGTACACGTAGTGGGCAAAGCCGCCCCACAGATGGGGGGCCAGGTCGGACGGGGTGTAGCCATAGCGGATGGCGTTGGGGTTGTAACGCCAGTCGGTGTTTTCGCAGTGACGGTATTGGCCCAGGTGGCACCACTCGCACTTGCCGCACGAGACGTAGTGCTCCAGGAATACCAGGTCCCCCTCCTTGAATCCCTTGCGCTTGGTGAAGTCGCTGCCGGCTCTGGCGATGTACCCGATGTT
>QHWL01000339.1 GCA_003222555.1 Acidobacteriota bacterium
TTGATGAACGTGTCCTCCTCCACGCCAAGCGTTGCGTAGCGGCGTTCGAGGTCGCCAGCACGGTAGCCCCTGACGCGGTGACGCAGCGTCAGGTCCTGCGCGCGCGCCGGGGCGCGGATCGGGTCGGCCTGCACAAACCCGAGCCTGTCGATGGCGCGTTTCAGCGTGGCCGGCGGGAAGAGACTGGAGTCGATGGCATAGCGACGCAGGTCGGCAAGGGACACGGGCATGACGGGATCGGCACCGCGATGGTGTATCCTACCCTGCTCGCCGCAATTGGGGACGTGGCGCTTCACCAGGCAACGGTGTGGTCAAATCGATTCTCTGACCCGCAACCAGGAGGTGTGCAAATGGCTCTTCAGATTGGCGACGTCGCTCCGGATTTCGAAGCCGAAACAACCGAAGGCCGCATCCGTTTCCATGAGTGGCTGGGCAACTCGTGGGGTGTGCTGTTCTCGCATCCGAAAGACTTCACGCCGGTCTGCACAACGGAGCTCGGCTACATGGCGAGGCTCAAACCGGAGTTCGACAAGCGGAACACGAAAATCATCGGGCTCAGCGTCGACCCGGTCGACAACCACAAGCGATGGTCGAACGACATCAAGGAGACGCAGGGACACGCGCCGAACTATCCGATGATCGGCGACACGGATCTGAAAGTGTCCAAGGCCTGGGGCATGCTGCCCGCCACCCTCGAGGCCACGTGCGACGGGAGAACCGCGGCGGACAATCAGACGGTCAGGAACGTCTTCGTGATTGGCCCCGACAAAAAGATCAAACTCGTAATCGTGTACCCGATGACGACCGGGCGCAACTTCGATGAGGTGCTGCGCGTGATCGACTCCTTACAGCTCACGGCGAAGCACAAGGTGGCGACGCCGGTCAATTGGAAGCAAGGCGACGATGTGATCATCGCCGGCTCGGTGTCGGATGAAGACGCGAAGAAGACATACCCGCAAGGGTGGAAGGCGCCCAGACCATATATCCGAATCGTTCCACAGCCGAGACCGTAGAGCGCCTGCGGCCAGTCAGCGAAGCGAAGTCGGCGCGCTTCCAGCGCCGCGAGCCAGATGCCGTGCACGTCGAGTCTCCGCGGCCGATCGACTACGCGGCATCTGCCTCCCGCGCGAACTCCAATGGTTGGGACAACGTGTGCGCCAGTCTCCGGCAGGCACAGCCAGTCTTGGCGGATAAGATAATAGGTCGCGTCAATCCCCTAGGGTGGGGATGATTCATCGTGTGCCAGATCCTGGTGCGCGAAAAGGAGCCCAATCATGCCGGTCACGCTTCCACAATCCGTGAAGACGCTGCTTCTGGACAAAGCCTACGGGCATGTCGTGACGTCCAACGGCGAGGGCAAGCCGCAAGTCACGATGGTGTGGATGGACGTCGATGGCGACGAGGTGCTTTTCAACACCGCGGAGGGGCGTCGTAAGGCACAGAACTTGCGCCGCGATCCCCGCATCATCGTCTCCGTGCAAGACCGCAGCAACCTCCAGGCTTACGCGGTCTTCCACGGCAAGGCCCGTATCACGGAAACCGGAGCCGACGAGCACATCGACAAGCTCGCCAAGCGATTCCTCGGCGCCGACAAGTATCAGTTCCGTCAGCCCGGCGAGAAGCGGCTGATCGTGCGGATCAGCGTGGATCGAATCGGCGGCTTCGGTCCCAGGATGCAACCCTGGTCTTAGGTACTACTTTGTCAGATCGTTCTAGTCGGCGAGGTGCGCGGCTGAGGACTCCGGCCGCGGTGCTCGAACGTCGCGCGGAAAAACGCCTCCTCCAGCGAGCGCTTCGCAGCCCGCGTCGATTCGGCTAATTCCACCGCCGGCGTCATCAACAATCACCGCCCGTGCTGATTCGCAGATATTGGGGCGTCAATCTGGATCGACGCGGCCGGAGGCCTGCGGAGGCGTTTGACGTTCTTCGCGTATCGCGCGAGTTCGAAATGCTCCGCAGCCGGAGCCCTCGCCCGCGCACGGCCAGAAACCTGCTGGTCCCGCGATAGCGACTCTGGCGGATCCCGCGCGTCGTTTCCACGGGTCAGAAATCCAATCGGACGCCGAGTTGCGCGAGACGGGGCCCGAGCGTCTGGTTGTTCACGCGGAAATTCGGGCTGCCGAGGATCGCTTGTGTCCGCGGGTCAGCATATTCATTGGCGTTCTTCAACAGGTTGAAAATCTCGAGAATGAGTTGCGCGCGTCCCAGCCTTCCGAGACCCAGCCCTTTTGCGGCTCGGAAATCCCACGTGAAAAACCCCGGCTGATGAAACGGGAACCGCGGCAACAACTGCCCGTCGACCACCGGCCGATCCGGGTGGAGGCCGCTGTTGGTCATGCCGTCGCCGTTGAGATCCTTGGGGCTGTACACAGGAAAGGCGAGACCCGAGCCCGCGGACCACGTAGAAGCCAGGGCAATGCCGCGAGGCAGCGTCACGACAAAGTAGGACTTGAATTCGTGCCGCTCATCGAGCTCGTTGATGCCGTAATCGGCGGCAGGATTGAATGGATCCGAAGGTCCAAGAAGGGCTTCGGTGTCACGTTCGGTCGAGCCATTGCCCGTGCTCTTCGCCAGGGTGTAGTTGGCGTAGAACTGCCAGTTGTTGTGCAGCGACTTTCGAAGCGTGACAAGAAGGGCGTGATAGCGACCGTAACCGAGGCTGGTGAGTGCGTTCGCCTGTGTAATGGTCGTGTCTGGTCTTCCGGCGGCCAGAATGTTCATGCCGCGTCCGAACTGATCGAACTCGGTCGGCGGCGCAAGGTTGCGGTCCCACAATGTCGAGCGATACCCACCGATACGAAGGTTCTGAGAATCGCTGAACATGTAGCCAGCCTCGACCGACATGCCGACGATGAGGCTCCTGGTGACTGAGGCGCTCACCTGAAGGACACGTGGATTTCTGAAGTCGGGATCCACGTACTGAATGGCCGGCGGGCCAAGTAGCCTCGCCAGAGCAGAGCCCGGGACGATCGCGGACGGCAGGATATTGGGGAACGTCACACCGAACTGCGATGGCGCCGCCACCAGGGTCGTGTTGCTGACGCCGCTGCCACGCAGCGGGAAGTAAATCATCGGTGTGCGCCCATGGTAAAAGCCGGCCGAGCTCTTTAGCATCGTCGACCCGTCGCCTCTGAGGTCGTAAGCGAAGTCGCCTCGCGGCCCCCATTCGTTCGTGTCGTGAGGAATCCCCTGCGGCACGGGCGCATACGTGAGCTGGACGTGGTTGCCGACAATCACCGGCGGGCCGACGGGCACGTTCACGCCAGCGGTGCCCGCCTGTGGCTGGGGATTTACCTGCGCGTCGTAGCGGAGTCCCACGTTGATCGTAAGCCGTGAAGTTGGCCTGAACTGGTCCTGCATGTACCCCGCGACTTCGTGCTGCCAGAAACTTCTCAGCAATGCCGCATCTTGTGCAGAGTGACCGTTGAGGCCGAAATTTTGCGAGTACAGCGAGGCTTGTCGTTGAATGAACGCCGCGAGCGTTGGAAAAGTATAGGCACCGTTCAGCGCCAGAGCGAACGAATTCTTCCGCATGTTGAAGCCGTCGTAGTCCACCCCTGTCTTGAAAGTGTGCTTCCCGTGAAGATAGCCGATGTTCTCCGAGGCCTGATATCGGTACATGTCCTGGGTACTCGGGAGGGACGCAGAGCCGCCGAATGTTCCGGTGTCGGAAATCAGGACCTGCGGAGTCGTGGCTTGCCGCTCTCGCGGTCTGGTTTCGCCAGAGACCTGGAACTTGGTTTCGAGGAACACCCTTGGCCCGAGCGAGCTGCTCAGACTCGCCACGGTCGACACGCCCTGGTTGTGAAACGATTCAAGGTTCGACCTCGCCCGGCTCAAGATCAGCGACCCGCCCGCAGTGTTGTCGCCTCGATTGCGCGTGAAATTGGTCCGAACGCTGAGACGATTGTTCGTCGTGACCATGTCGTCGACTTTCACGAGGATTGTCGTGACATCTTCGTGACGCGAGTACTGGCCCTGGAGCGCGCCCAGATCGGCGATGCCCAGCTCAGGGACAGCGACGCCTGCGACGCTCCGCGCAAACTTCACGGTAATCGGAGTGGTCTGACGCTGGATGTCGGCGGCCACGAAATAGAACGCGCGACTGGCCGCGAGCGGCCCGCCAAAGCTTCCGCCACCAGCATGCCGAACCAGCCCGGTCGGCGGGTTTCCGAACGCGTCGTTGGCCGCGAGGCCGTGATGGCGGAGGAAATAAGCCAGGGAGCCGTGCTTCTCGTTACTCCCCGATTTTGTGACGACGTTCACAAGTCCGCCGTTGGATCTCCCCGACTGCGCACCTAGCCCGCCGGCGCTGACCTCGAATTCCTGGACGGCCTCGAGAGGGATCGTGAAGTTCTTGGTCTCGAGCGATCCAAAGAACTCGCCGAAGAAATTGTTCGTGAAGTCGGCGCCGTCGACGTTCAGCGCGAGGTAGTCACCGGGCTGACCGGCCACGCGGAGCGTGCCGCGGGTACCAGCGATGGACCGCGCGGTCGGCGACAGCAGCGCAACATCCCGATAATCACGGCCGTTGATGGGTAAACTCACGATAGCCTTGTCGTCGATGACGGTGCCAAGGGCCGGCGCCGTGTTGCCGGGTGCTGCGGACACTTCCACCGTCTCGGTCACCGCGGCGACCTTCATCACCAGATTCACGACCAGGGCCTGGCCCACGGTCAACGCCAGGGGGTCGCTCTTGGCAACCGAGAATCCGGGGAGCTCCGCCCGCACGACATACACGCCGAGCGGCAGGAGCAGTCCGGAGTACTGACCGGCGGCAGCCGATACGGTGTTCCGCTCGAATCCAGTCTTCGTCTCACGCAGCGTGACCGCGACGCCAGGGAGCACGGCGCCCGATTCATCACGAATCGTTCCGTTGATCTCACCACGGTCGAGCGTCTGAGCGCTCGAGGCGATAACGGTGCTCGTCCAGGCGAGGGACACGACCGCCGCGAGCGCAATCCTCCACGTCATCTTGTGTCGACATCTCATGGATCTTTCGCAAGTATAATTCTCTTCCACTGATGCGCCATGCCGCCCGCCGCGTTCTGCCGGTTCTCCTCACAGCGGGCTTCTTCTACGTTGTGCTTCGGCACATTCCCTATCAGCGTCTGTTGGCCGCGCTGGGCGAGGCGAACTACGTCCGGTTTCTCGCCCTCATGATTCCCAACACGGTTATCTACGTGGCATGGGACACTTTCGTCCTCGCGGTCGCCGTCCGGTGGTTCCACGGGCCGGTCCGCTATCGCGATCTGCTGCCCCTCCGCGCAGCCTCTTACATCGTGAGTG
>QHWL01000340.1:0-3147 GCA_003222555.1 Acidobacteriota bacterium
CACCGATGTCGAAGAGCGGACAGATGTGTGGATGGTTCAGAGGTGGACCTTGGGTGTATAACGGTGTCCATCCGGGCGGCGAAAGTCGAAATCCCGGAGGAAGACACGAGGCAGCTGATCGACGCCCTCGCGTCAGTCGCGCCCGCCGAACCGCAACCGGGAGGACGTATGATGCTCCGCATGCCGATCAAACGCATCTGGACCGCCATCGTCGGGCTGATGCTCGCGACCGCCGCCGCCGGCGCGCAGCAGCCTCCTTTGGCCGCTCGAGACACGTTGCCCGACGGCCCGCGTGTCTTCGACAGCTCCAGGCGCGGGCCAAGCGGCAGTCCAATTCAGGGGCCGAAATTCCGCGTCGTGCCGCTGAAGGGACTGGCGTACCCATACGCTCTGGCGTTTCTCCCGAACGGCGACATGTTGATCACGGAGCGCGCCGGGAGCCTGCGGATCGTCCGCAATGGCGTGCTCGATTCTGAGCCGATTGCCGGCATCCCCCCGGTGCAGAATGGAAACCTGAGGGGACTCAACGACATCGCGCTCCATCCCAACTTTGCTCAAAACAAATGGGTGTACTTCACCTATTACAAGCCGAGCCCGAGCCAGCCCGAGGCGGCCTCGGCAACGCTGGCCCGAGGCCGCTTCGACGGCGGCCATACCCTGACCGACGTCCGCGACCTCTTCAAGACCGACACGCTGGTGACCGGGCCGTCGGCAGCACGAATCGCTTTCGGACGCGACGGGCAGATTTATATGGCGATTGGCGTGCCGATCCCGCCCCGCGCGCGTCCCGGAACGGCGACGCCCAGTGATGCGCAGGATCCAGGCAGCCACTTCGGCAAGGTGCTGCGGCTGAACGACGATGGGAGCGCGCCGGCCGACAATCCATTTGTCGGGCGCCCCGGTTACAAGCCGGAGATCTTCGCGCTCGGCATCCGGAACGCCATGGCGCTCACGGTTCATCCCGAAACCGGCGAGCTGTGGGAAACCGAGAACGGTCCTCAGGGCGGCGACGAGCTGAACATCATCAGAGCCGGTCGGAACTACGGCTGGCCGGTGATCTCGTACGGCCGGTCCTACAGCGGTGATCTCACCGGCGATACCGGTCCCATTCAGGAGCTGCCGAGCGCGCCCAGTATGGAGCAGCCGCTGCTTTTCTGGTCGCCGTCGATTGCCTTGTCGGGCATGGCGGTCTATACCGGCGACCGGTTTCCCACTTGGAAAGGCAGCGTTTTCGTGGGCGGGCTGGTCGGCGAGCAACTGCAGCGGATCGTGTTCAACCAGCGCGGCCTGCCGATCCGCCGCGATCCGATGCTCACCGAGCTCAAGCAGCGAATCCGCGAAGTACGGCAAGGTCCCGATGGGCTCCTGTATCTGCTCACCGATGAAGCGGCCGGAGCCCTCCTGCGGATCGAACCGGTCACCGAAGGAGAATAGTGCGGTGTCCGTGATTGAGGCGAACTACACGCAAGGGAGGTCTAAATGAGACCAGGATCTTTCGCTCTCAGGCGTACTCTCGCGTTCGGGATTGCCGTCGTGTCGCTCTTGCCGATCGTCGTTGCTGGTCAGACCACTGCCGCGCCGAAGACGCGGGCCTCGACGAAGTCCGCGGCGCTGCCACGGACACCGTGGGGCGATCCGGACCTCCAGGGTCTCTGGTCGAACACGACCACGACCCCGTTGGAACGACTACCAGAGGCTTCCGACAAGCAGGTTCTGACCGATGAAGAGCGGACGGCACTGGCTGGCCGAGTCGCTGAGCGACTCAATGCAGATCGGCAGCCCGAACGACCGGGGCAGATCGTGGCTTACAACGAGTTCTGGTACGAGAGGGGTACGCTGAACCATCGCACGTCGTTGATTATCGATCCGCCCGATGGCAAGCTGCCGCCCTTCACTCCGGAGGCTCAGAATCGATACGACGCCTGGGCTAAGGTTCGAGCTGACCAGCTCTTCCCCTCGGCGCAAGAGATGGGCGCGTACGATCGTTGTATTACGCGAGGCATGCCGGGGACGATGTTACCGGGTTTCTACAACCACAATTACCATATTCTGCAAGCGCCTGGGTATGTGGCCATTGTCGTCGAGATGATTCACGACGCGCGCATCATCCCGGTTGATGGGCGTCCGCACCTGAACAAAGACCTGCGCCAGTGGTTGGGCGACTCGCGCGGGCACTGGGAGGGCGATACCCTTGTGGTCGAAACGACGAACCTCAACGACAAGGTGTTCGAGCGAGCCGCAGCTACAGGATTTGGCGGGAACATGCGTATGGTCGAACGCTTCAGACGCATCGACGCCGACACGATTGACTACCAATTCACAGTCAACGATCCGACGACGTTTACGAAACCTTGGACGGTAGCGGCTCCGATGACGAAGGTCCAAGGCCCGCTCTATGAGTACGCGTGTCATGAGGGGAACTACGCCATGCCCCACGCGCTCAGTGGCAGTCGCGCGGAAGAGAAAGCCCTCGCGGACGCGGCTAAGAAAAAATGAGGCCGGAGCGATAGCCCTTTGTAGACCGACCGTGAAAACAGACAGTCCATCAGCGCGTCGCGGTCGGCGCTGTCGTCGTAGCTCCTCGCCGTTTCGAATCGTACGGGCCTCCCGAACGCTTGCCTGACTTCTCCACTTCGGCCATCGCCGCGATGGCCCCGCTGGTACTCCGAGTATCATTGCGGATTGCGGAGGTTTCCTTGCCGGGAGTCGAACTTCATCAGGACTTGCGGAGTGGCGTCCGGGATCTCTGCAAAGCGTTTCCGGATAGTTACTGGCAGAAGCTCGACCAACAGCGGGCCTATCCGGGAGAGTTCGTGCGGGCGTTGACAGACGCCGGTTACCTTGCGGCGCTCATTCCTGAAGAGTACGGCGGCTCCGGCCTCGGCGTCACCGAGGCGTCGATCATCCTCGAGGAGGTCAATCGCAGCGGTGCGAATGCTGGCGCGTGCCACGCGCAGATGTACACGATGGGCACGCTGCTGCGTCACGGATCCGACGCGCAGAAGCGCGCGTTCCTGCCGAAGATCGCGAGCGGCGAGCTGCGCCTGCAGGCGTTCGGCGTCAGCGAGCCGATTGCGGGCTCGGACACGACGCAGATGAGGACGATGGCCGCCCGCAAAGGCGACAAGTACGTCATTCGCGGGCAGA
>QHWL01000340.1:3236-7429 GCA_003222555.1 Acidobacteriota bacterium
TCGTCGACATCCGCGACGCCATCGATCACGGCCTCACCATCCGTCCGATCCGGACGATGATGAATCATGCGACCACCGAGCTGTTCTTCGACGATCTCGAAGTGCCCGCGGACGCGCTGGTTGGCGAAGAAGGCAAAGGATTCCGATATCTGATCGACGGTCTGAATGCGGAGCGCATCCTGATTGCCGCCGAATGCGTCGGCGACGGCCGGTGGTTCATCGACCGCGCGACGCGGTACGCGAAAGAGCGCGTGGTGTTCGGGCGTCCGATCGGGCAGAATCAGGGTATCCAGTTTCCGATCGCCCGCGCGCACGTCAACGTCGAAGCCGCCGATCTCATGCGGTTCCGCGCAGCGGCGCTGTTCGATCGCGGTGAGGCGTGCGGCGCCGAAGCGAACATGGCCAAGCTGCTCGCGGCGGATGCGTCGTGGGAAGCGGCAAACGTCACGGTGCAGACGTACGGCGGCTTCGGATTCGCCGAGGAGTACGACGTCGAGCGGAAATTTCGCGAGACGCGCCTGTATCAGGTTGCGCCCATTTCGACGAACCTGATCCTCGCTTACGTGGCCGAGCACGTGCTCGGTCTGCCGAGGTCGTACTAGCGCTCGGCTGCAGAGCCTGTGAAAAAATGCGACGTTTGAACGCAGAGCTCGCAGAGCACGCAGAGAAATCCCTATAGGCATTTCTTCTCGGCGGCCTCCGCGGTCTCTGCGTTGAACGTGATTTGTTCACAACCTCTACAGCCTTCGCGCTACGTTGCAGATGTGTGGCGCGGAACACGAGACCATGCAACCCCTGCAAGGCATCACCGTCGTCGCCGTCGAGCAGGCGGTCGCCGCGCCGTTCGCCACGCGCCAGCTCGCGGACCTCGGCGCGCGCGTCATCAAGATCGAACGGCCGGACGGCGGCGATTTCGCGCGCGGCTACGACACGACCGTCAACGGTCTCTCCAGCCATTTCGTCTGGCTGAACCGGTCCAAGGAATCGCTGACGCTCGATCTGAAGCGGCCCGAAGCGAGCGATGTCATGGCGCGGTTGCTCCAGCGCACTGATGTGTTCGTGCAGAACCTCGCACCTGGCGCCGCCGATCAGATCGGCGCCGCCGCGACCGATCTGCGCAAACGATACCCGCGCCTGATCGTCTGCAGCGTGTCGGGATACGGATCATCGGGCCCGTACGCCCGGAAGAAGGCGTACGACCTGCTCGTGCAGAGCGAGGTCGGATTGATCTCGATCACCGGAACCGAGGCGGCGGCGAGCAAGGTCGGCATCTCCGTCGCCGACATCGCCGCCGGGATGTACGCGTACTCAGGCATCCTCACCGCGCTCATCGCCCGCGGCCTCAGCGGAAACGGCACGACGGTCGACGTGTCGCTGTTCGACGCGCTCGCGGAATGGATGGGCGCGCCCGCGTACTACACGGCCTACGGCGGCACGCCGCCGGCACGTACCGGCGCGAACCACGCGTCAATCGCGCCTTACGGGCCGTTCACCGGCCGCGATGGCAGCGAGGTCTACCTCGGCATTCAAAATGCCCGCGAGTGGACACGCTTTTGCACCGACGTGCTCCATCGTCGGGAGCTAACCGAGGATGAGCGCTTCAGGACGAACGCGTTGCGCGTGCAGCACCGCTCGGCGCTGCACGAGGCGATCGACGCCGTGTTCCACGACCTGACGGCGAGTCAGATCCTGGAGCGCCTTGAATCGGCACAGATCGCAAACGCGCGGATGAACTCGGTGGCCGAATTTCTCGAGCATCCGCAGATCGTCGAACGAGACGGCTGGCGCAACGTCGGCTCACCCGCCGGGCCCCTGCGGGCGCTCGTGCCGCCGGCGCGTATCGACGGCGTCGAGCCGGTCATGGGACCCATCCCCGCCCTCGGCGAACATCGCCAGGCCATTCTCGAGGAACTCGGATTCGATCGCGCGACGATCGCACGGTGGCACGCGGAGGGCGTGACTTAAATGGCCGTCAAACAAGGCTGGACGGGACGCGTCTTCGAGGACTTCGAGGTCGGCGATATCTACGAGCACCCGCTGGGGCGCACGGTCCTCGACGCCGACAACATCTGGTTCACGTGCATGACCATGAACACGAACCCGATTCATTTCGACGGCGAGTACGCGAGCAAGACCGAGTTCAAGAAGCGGCTCGTGAACTCCTGCTTCACGCTGGCGCTCGTCACCGGGCAATCGGTGACGGACCTGACGCAGAACGCGGTTGCCAATCTCGGGTGGGATGACGTGCGGCTCCCCAACCCGTTGTTCGAGGGCGACACCGTGTATTCGAGGAGCGAGGTTCTCGAAACGCGACCATCGAAATCACGCCCGAACGTCGGCCTCGTCACCGTCAAGACGACCGGCGTCAACCAGCACGGCACGCCAATCATCGAATTCAAGCGCACGTTCATGGTTTGGAAGAAAGGTCACGTTCCTGCTCGGAGGTAAGGTTTTACCGCCGAGTTCGCAGAGCACGCCGAGAAGTTTTAGCATTTTCATCTCGGCGGTCTCGGCGGTTAACGGGTTTTCTTCACAGGCGCTGAAGCCTTCGCGCTACAAGAGCGCCGTGAGGGCGCGAATGTCGGTAGTGTGTTGGATGTCGCGCAACATGGCGATTGCGCGAATGGCGCGGTCGTGCGGGATCGTGCGTTCCGCGCAGGCCAGAAACTTCATCGCCAGCTCCTCGTCGCTCGCAGGTCGATCGGCATAGCCGCGCGCGCCGTTGGCGGACGCCGTGAGCTCGCGCCCGTCCTTGAGCCGCACGCGAATCCTCGCCTGCGTCAGCGGCGGCGCGAGCGGGTCGAGCCCCTCACCAACACGCATGATCACCCGCGCCATCATCGACAGGATGCCCGGATCGCGCAGCCGATCGGCTTCGAACGTGTCGATGCCGACGCGTCCGTCGATGACCGCCGCTGCAGCGCAGAACGGCATGCTGAACTTCGCTTCGAGCCCCGACGCGGGACGCTCGTAGATCAGCACGGTCGGCGTGATCGAATCGACCTCGACGTCGATGCGGTCGACATCGCTGCCGACAAACCCCTCGGCACGCCGCAGATCGAGCAGCGCGTCGAGCGTCGGGTGTGTGCCGGCGCAAGACGGATACAGCTTCACGGTAATGCCGGTGTCGAGGATCTCCCATCGCGTACCGAAATCGGCGGCGGCCTCAGCCAGCGAGAGGCGCTGACTATCCATCGCAGCGAGGAATCCCTGCCGCCCCTCAATTGCGTGGGCGCTGGCCGTCATGCCGCGCTTCGCCAACTGTGCCGCCAGCACGCCGTTGCGCGCCGCCAGGCCCGCATGCAATGGCTTCACCATCGTCCCAAAGTTTTCCTTCAGGCCGCTTGCTTCCGACGCGGCAATCGCGAGGGCGTGACTCGTCGTGTCGGCGTCGAGGCCGAAGATGCGGCATGCGGCGGCAGCGGCGCCGATCGTCCCGAGCGTCGAGGTGCAGTGCCATCCGCGCTCGTAGTGGCGCGGGTTCATGACCGATCCGAGCCGCCCCTCGAGCTCGAACCCGGCGATGTAGCCGTCGAGGAGCGCGGCGCCGGACGCCCCGGACGACTCCGCGGAGGCGATCGCTGCCCCGACGAGCGGCGCACTCGGATGCGCGAGCGACACGAAACACATGTCGTCGTAATCGAGCGCATGGGCAGCGGTCCCGTTGGCGAGCGCGGCGTTGGACGCACTCGCGCGCGCGACCGTGCCGAGAATCCGGCACGCATCGCCCCCTTCGGCGGAAACCACGGCCTGGACGATGCGCGCGGCCGGCTCGGAGGCACCGGCGAGAGTGACGCCGATCGTGTCGAGGACGGCTTGGGCAGCGCGTGCTCGCGCCGCAGCGGGCGGCATGCTGGACGCCACGAACTCGCCGAGCAGGCGCAGGTCCACACTCATCTCGTGATATTTCTGATACATTCTCCTCGCTTCCTTCACATTTTCCATGTCCACGCGCCACGCCGGAAACGCGCAAGAAGAAACACGGTCAACGCAGAGACCGCCGAGGCCGCAGAGCAAGAAATGGCCAAGATTTCTCGGCGTGCTCTGCGAGTTCCCGCCTCCGCTCGGTGTAGTTCTCCCCGAGCTTCGGCGAGGCTCGCCGACCAGCCTCCGCCAAGGCTACGGCAGGCCACCCCAACGCGGCTGCCGCGTTGGGGACCCCGGCGGTCCGCCGAAGCTTCAGCGAAGGCGGA
>QHWL01000341.1 GCA_003222555.1 Acidobacteriota bacterium
GCGCGCTGGCCACCGAATATCCCAGCAGCAGGCTCGCGAAACAAGTGCCAGAGATCCTGGAAGCTTTCGACGTGCCGGCAGCCTCGGCTCTCACGCACTCCCGCGAGTCTCCGCTCGAGCGCGATCTGCCAGAGGGCGTGATGGTCCGGCCCCGCCCGCCGGAAGGAGCAGCCGCGGCGGTTTCCTCGCCCAGACAGATCGCGATCATCAAAAGCATCCGTCGTGCGGTGTTGCCCGACGCGATCCGCATCACCATCGAGCTCGACCGTGAAGTGCTGTTTCACGAGGAACGGCTGGACGGTCCCGCGCGTGTGTTCGTCGATCTTTCGTCCACGCGTCCGGCCCCGCCGCTGCGCGATCAGTCGCTGCGCTTCGACCGGGATGGCGACGTCGTACGGCAAATCCGCATCGGCCGTCACCCGAACAATACGACGCGCGTCGTTCTCGATGCCGTTGGCGTGTCGAGCTACACGCTGTATGCGCTTTACAGCCCTTACCGTCTCGTCATCGATTGCGTCCGCGCAATGTCGGCCGCTGTTGTCGGGGCAGGATCGGTCGCGCCGGCCGTCGGTCGCCAGGAGCCCACGCTCCAGCGTCTTCCGGCGCGGCTTCTCGTGTCCGACTGGGGACGCCATTTGCCTTCCGTGACGCCTCTCGCAGGTCACGCCCTCCGCGAGGCGTTTCTGGCGGACAACCCGCCCGCTGCCGCTGTCGCCTCCTTGGAAGCGACGAATGCGTCGGCGCCGGCCGTCCCTCCCGCGAAGAATCTCTCCGGCGGATTCTCCATCGCTCGTCAGCTCGGTCTCGGCGTGTCGCGGATTGTGATCGACCCCGGCCACGGCGGACACGACCCCGGCGCGAAAGGCAAAGGCATCACCGAGGCCGAGCTCGTCCTCGACGTGGCGCTGCGCCTCGAGAACCTCCTGCAAAAAATCCCCGGCGTCGAAGTCGTCCTCACCCGCCGTGCCGACGACTTCGTTCCACTGCAGGAGCGCACGGCCCTCGCCAACCGCGAGGGCGCGGATCTCTTCCTCTCGATTCACGCCAACGCGAGCGCCAGCGGACAGGCGCGCGGCATCGAGACCTACTACCTCAACTTCGCCGACAATCTCAGCGCCGCCTCGGTGGCCGCGCGTGAGAACGCCGCGTCAGGACAGGCGATGGGCGCACTTCCGGATTTCGTGAAGGCGATCGCGCTCAACAACAAGCTGAACGAATCGCGCGATTTCGCCACCTTCGTGCAGCGATCGATGCTCGAACGGCTGCGCGGCGCCAACAAGGCTGTGAAAAACCTCGGCGTGAAGCAGGCGCCGTTTGTCGTCCTCATCGGCGCCGCGATGCCGAGCGTGCTCGCAGAGATTTCCTTCGTGACCAACGCGCAGGAAGCCAGGCTGCTGCGCGGAGCCGCCTATCGCCAACGGATCGCCGAGGCGCTGCTCGAGGGCGTGCGGAAGTATCAGCTGTCCCTGAAGGCAGTCACCACCGTGGCTCACCAATAGCTCACCCGCGGTGAAACTGCGCTCCGTGGCGCAGGACTTTATTTCTGCGCGCCCAGATCGGACTTCTACTAGCGCAGGATTTCAGTCCTGCGCACATTGCAGATCTGACTAAATACAATCGGGTGTAGCATGGTGCCAATTCAGGACGCCCAAATCGGAAATTCCGGCTTAACGGTCCACACGCAGACGTTTTCTCAAATGTTGCTGCCAGCGGCTTCGGCTCAATTTTGTTAATTACTTGGCGTTGTGATTCATCAGGAGGGGATCGATGTCCGTTCGCAGAATGGTTGTCGTTGTGGGTTGTCTCCTATTCCTGCCGGCTGCCGCGCGGGCGCAGGTGGCGAGCGCCACCATCACGGGGGTCGTGAAAGACACCTCGGGAGCCGTGATGCCCGGCGTCACCGTGGAAGCCGCCAGCCCCGCTCTGATTGAAAAAATCCGCAGTGTCGTCTCGGATGAGCAGGGACAGTACAGGATCGTCAATCTGGTCCCCGGTGCCCATACCGTGACGTTCACCTTGACTGGCTTTGGCACCGCTGCCGCCGTCGTTCACGGCGACGGTGAATGCCGAGCTGAAGGTCGGGACGCTAGAAGAGACGGTGACCGTTTCGGGGGAGGCCCCGGTCGTGGACACGCAGAGCGCCCGACAGCAGACCACGGTTCAGCGAGCGACGCTGGACGCGCTCCCGACCACCAAACGGATCGGCCAATTTGCGACGATCATCCCGGGGGCCACCTACGCGAGCCCGACCTTCCACGATGTCGGCGGCATGGGAGGCGAGGGCGGTATGTTCGCGGTCCACGGCGGACGCACAACGGACGTAGCAGTCAATATGGAGGGCATGAATGTCAACGTGACGGCCGTCGCAATCTACAGCTTCAACAGCAACACCTTCCAGGAAGTCGGCCTCCAGACCAGTGGCGGCTCCGGCGAAAGCACCAGCGGCGGCGTCCAGGTGAACATCGTGCCGAAGGACGGCGGCAACATATTCTCAGGAAACTTGAATGGGGCGTTCTCCGGCCCGAGCCTGCAAAGTAGCAATCTGACGCCGGCGCTGCAGGCCCGTGGCCTCGACGCGACGGGCGGGCTCAAGAAGAGCTATGACACGGGCGGGGCGCTGGGCGGCCCACTCAGGAGAGATCGACTATGGTTCTATATGAGCAGCCGGAGTTGGGGCGCCCAGACGTACCCCGCAGGCACGTACTACAACGCGACCCAGGCGACGAAATTCGGCACGGATCCGCTGTGGATGGTCGTACCCTATACGCCGGATCCGAGCCGGCCGGTCTTCGACAACAAGTACTACCAGGACGTGAGCCTCCGTTTGACGTGGCAGGCCGCCCAGCAGCACAAGATTGTTGGCTCCTACTCTGTTCAATCAGACTGCAGTTGTCATTACGGCTTGATAGGCCAGGGGGCGCCCGCACCCTCCGCTCCAAAACCGGCGCCCGAAGCCCTCGATGATCATATTTACAACCCGGACTACTTACCGCTCGTGGCGTGGAGCTATCCGGCCACCAACCGGCTACTGTTTGAGGCTGGCGCGGCGGCAATGATATATAACCTGGCCACTCACCGCCTGCCGGAAACGGGGCCGGCCACCATCGCCATCACGGATCTTGCAACGAACCAGACGTGGGGCTCCCGTGCGCAACCCTACGTGTTGACGTTCAACCAGCAATACCAACAGCGGGCCTCGATGTCCTACGTCACGGGGTCACATGCCTTCAAGATGGGGTTCGATCTACGTCAGGTGAACAGTTCAGGCGGCCCGGACAGATTCACCGACCCCAATAAAATCATCGGCGCCCGCGACTACACGGTCCGAAACTTGGTGCCGGTTTCAGTCAGGATCTGGTCGGTTCCGACCGGAACTCAGGGAAGAACGGCGAACGTCGGGGTATACGCTCAGGATCAGTGGACCGTCAAGAAACTGACGCTCAACTTCGCCCTGCGCTACGATCAGTTTCAGGGATCGGTTCCCGACCAGCACCTGATTGCGGGCCCGTTTGTGCCGGCGCGTGATTTTCCGGCGGTTTCCGACGATCCGAACTTCAAGAACTTCAACCCGCGGTTGGGCGTCGCGTACGACCTGTTTGGCAACGGTAAGACCGCGATCAAAGTGTCGCTGGGCCGGTATGTACCCATCGTCACCGCCGCCACATTCAACCCCGTGAGCGCGCAAGCTCAAAGCGCCACACGGACCTGGACAGATGCCAACGGAAATTACCTCCCCGACTGTGTGCTCGACGCGAGCGTGCCGGGCGCCAACGGGGAATGCGGACGGCTGTCGGATCAAACCTTCGGTCAGGTAAAAGCCAGCAATACGAGCTACGCGGCGGACGCGCTGACCGGTTTCAACGCGGGGCCCTACAACTGGCAAACGTCGGCCTCCGTCCAGCGGGAGTTGCGGCCAGGCATGGCGCTCAATGTCGGGTACTTCCGCACCTGGTGGGGCGGCTTCCTAGCCACCGACAATCGGGCGGTGGGAGCGGCGAGCTTCGATTCGTACTGCGTCACGGCGCCGGTGAATTCGAGGCTGGCCGCCAACATCAGCGGCAGCCAGATCTGCGGACTCTATGACGTTACGCCGACGCTGTTCGGCCAGGTCAGCAACGTGGTAACCCAGGCATCGAACTATGGAAACCAGACCGAGTTGTACAAGGGCGTGGACGTCACCGTCAACGCGCGGTTTGGGGAAGGCGGCCAGTTCTCCGGAGGGTTGAGCGTCGGGCGCACGGTGACCGACAACTGCTTCACGATGGGAAACGCGCAGCTGGCGTTCGCCGGCAGTACGGTTGGAGTGCAGGCGCCCCGATCACCGGCGTACTGTCACGTCAGCCCACCGTGGTCCGCTGGAACACAGGTCAAGTTCCTGTTCGTCTACCCGCTGCCCTGGGCGCTTCAGGCCAGCGCGACGTACCAGAATATGTCCGGAATCCCGATCACCGCGGCCGCTCCATTCACTAGCGCGCAGATTGCGCCGTCGCTTAACCGCAACCTGTCGGCCGGTCCCACTGCGCAAACCGTTATCGATCTCATTCCACCCAACTCGCTGTTCGAGGATCGGCTCCAGCAGTTGGACGTCCGATTCACCAGAAGCTTCCAGATTAGGAAGGCCAAGGTGCGGGGCAACTTCGACATGTACAATTTGCTCAACGGGAGTGCGATCCTGGCGGCGAATTATGGCTACGGTGCGCAATGGTTGAAGCCCGTGCAGATTCTGGGTGCACGTATGTTCAAATTCAGCGCCCAACTCGACTTCTGAGGAAGGCCCTCGGATGAGATGAAAACACTCTCGATGTCTGTCGTGCTCACCACGGCCCTCGCATTCCTCCTGGTGAGCGCGCAAGCGCCCGGCCAAAAGCCGGCGCCGGCTGTTGCGGCCCAGACGAACATTCCGTATCTGGATGCGAAGCCGATTCTCGAGGTTCTACGAAAGGACCTTCTTCCGGCGGAGTTGCAGGGGAAGACGCCAGCCGAGATCGAGTCCGCCTGGCCGGCCTGGGTTTCGCAGCACGACGCGAAAATCCGCGCGCGACTCGAGCGCGGCGACGACGACTCGATCGTCAACCTCTTGCTCTTTGGGGTGACGTTCACGACGCAACCGCGCACGAAAACCAGTGACATCCTCACGCTCGCCGCGCGGGCGCGCACCTCCGAAATTCTTCAGGGGCGTATCGTCCAGGGCCGTGTCGAGGACATGGTCGCCGGCATCGTGTTGCCGGGCGCGAATGAGCGGTTGCAGTTCGCGCGCCAGGTTATCGAGCGCAAGGGGATCGATCCGACGACACCAGCGGGCAGGAACCAAGTACGGGGGTACCTCGATGAGGAGACAAAGCGCGTGTTCGCCGGGTATGAGGCATATGCTCGTGCCCCCAAACCATCACTGCGCTTTGACGACCGGGGACTCTCGTCCGACACGTCGATACTTTCCGACTTCGCCGTTGAGCGGGCGCTCGAGGCTATCAGATCCGGGGGGATGCTCGGCGCCGGCAGCATCCGGCGTGTCGCGATCGTCGGCCCGGGCCTTGATTTTACCGACAAGCTTGAAGGGTACGATTTCTACCCGCAGCAGACGTTCCAGCCGTTTGGTGTCATCGATTCGTTGATTCGGCTCGGGCTTGCCAGCAGGGGCAACCTTCGACTGACGACGTTTGATCTGAACCTGAAGATCAACCAGCATCTCGACGCGGCCCGCCAGCGTGCGCGCGCCGGCGGGGCCTACGTGCTGCAGCTGCCGTTAGACACGGATTTGCACCTGAATCCGGATCTCGTGACGTACTGGAAGCGGTTCGGCGACAGGATTGGGGAAGAGGTGAAGGCCGTTGCCGCACCATTGGGCGTTGGAAGCGTTCAGCTTCGAGCCGTGCGCGTTCCTCCGGCGATCGTCATGACGATCGTCCCGCGCGATTTGAACATCGTGCTGCAGCGGCCTGAGCCGT
>QHWL01000310.1:0-4004 GCA_003222555.1 Acidobacteriota bacterium
CATGAAATAGTTGTCGTCCACGCCGGCATATTCGATTGGTCCTTCGTACGTGGACTGTTTAGCGATGTCTTTCGGCGCCAGCCGCTGCACCTTTCCGTCGCGGCTCAGCAGTCCTTCGGACTTCTTGACATAGCGGCTGCTTTCGCCGGAGTCGCCGACGGCGGGGCCCCACTCGATAACGGGCGACAGCGGGCGATCGTTGACTGTGACCGTCGCACGGAACGTGATGATGTAAGACGTAGGATCGATATTGAATTGTTTGACCGCGTGAAGGCTCTCGCTGTTCGTGTACTCGAAGATCAATTGCGTTGGCGTCGACTGCGGCGCGTCGCCGGGCGGCGCGCCCTTCACGGCGTACAACGCGCTGTTCAAGGTCGTGGTGACGGTTTCCTCCGGAGCGCGAAGCGAGAAGGGGAGCGGCTGCGAGTCGGACACCTCGGTGGCCACGAGCTCCTGCGGTTGCTTGAACTGATCGAGATAGTGCTTCAGACGCCAGCTCTTGAGGCGCGCGCCGCGATTGGTGAATACGGCGATCACGTCGCGCGTTTCGAGACGGATGTCGTGTTCGTTCGTCTCGCCGATAACTGTTGCCGCGTCGGGTGAGGCCTTCCTCGAATCGGCGGTCCGGTTGGTCGACGCCGACTGGGCGCCGCGATCCTCGGCGGCTCGCTCGCCAGGGGCTGGGACATTCGTCCCCGTCGCCGTGCCCGCCGCGCCGGCTGGCTTCGGCAGGGGCTTCACGACGAGCGCCTGATACAGATAGAGAACCAGGAACGACAGGAAGATCGCGACGAGAACTCGTCTTTCCATAGTCAACGTTTCATCGGAACCGGGTCGTGGCCGGCGGCGCAGAACGGATGACAGCGAGCCAAACGCTTCGCGGCGAGCCAGCCCCCGCAAACCGGACCGTGCCGGATCACGGCTTCAGCGGCGTAATCTGCGCACGACGGCACAAACCGGCACGAACCCCAGAAATGTGGTGAAACAAAGATTTTGTAGCCTCGAAGCAGCCCTAAAACGAGGCGTACGCCGAGCGAGGCATCATCGCCACTGGCGGAGACGGCGTTCGAGGATGCTGCGGTAATCGGCTTCAAGGACAGTAAGGGTGGCCTGGAGCAGTTCGCGTTTGGGTACGACCACAATGTCGAAGCCTGACGCGATCTTATTATGACGGAAAACCTCTCGTATCAACCGTTTAGCACGATTTCGCT
Organism: Acidobacteriota bacterium; assembly: GCA_003222555.1. GTDB lineage: Bacteria > Acidobacteriota > Vicinamibacteria > Vicinamibacterales > CAVVIG01 > JAHFUJ01. The sequence continues at coordinate 1,212 of QHWL01000310.1, forward strand.
GGACCGCGCCCCCCAGCTTCTTCGTAGCGGCGATTCCCAGCCGGCCGACATCGAGCTTATTGGGCAGGATGAAGAGCGTGCTGTAGCGACCGTGGACGCGGGCACCGTGCTCGTAGGCCTGCCGAAAGTCAGCACGGCGCCGGATCCGCTCGCAGGCGCGGAGTTTCATCAGTCGTCAGCTCGCGGCATGCAGCTCCGATCTTATGCTGACAGTCGCGCGCTGACGGCGCCGCTTACTCGCTGCTGACTGTAAGACGCTTACGTCCTTTCCCACGGCGTCGCTTGAGCACGAGGCGCCCGTTCTTGGTGCTCATGCGAACGAGAAATCCGTGGGTTCGCTTGCGGTGCCGCGTGTTTGGCTGGAACGTGCGCTTTCCCTTCATGGCATCCCTTCGGCTCCGCCAGCCCGAGAACCCGAACTGTCAGAACTGTCAATGGTAGCGAACGCGTTCTGGAGGTGTCAATCGGAGTAGTTTGTGCTACAGTCGGCGTCCTTCAACCGAGTTCTCAAGTCTCCGACCCAGCCGGTTGCATGCGCATTTGGCCTGTCCCCAAAGATTTCCACACCTGTGGAAAAAACTGTGGAAAATCGCCGGAATTCAAGCATCCGTTGGGCTTCTGCGGCGGATTGGCGTGGATTTTTGAGGGGCGAAGGTTCCAAGAGCGCATCAAAACGAGACGCTCTGTGGCTCGCAGTGGTCGAGAGCCGCAAATTGGCGGGTTGCCGAAGGCGAAACCCTGCCGAAAGCGATTTTTGGCAAGTAAATGAACCTGTGGGATGAGATTCTGGCGCGGATTGAAACCAAGGTGAACCGGCATAGCTTCTACACCTGGTTCAAGCCTACTGCATTTGTTGCCGAGGATCCGAAGGCGGTGACAGTTCGCGTTCCGAGCACGCTCTTCAAAGACTGGCTGACGAAACATTACTCGGGCGTCATCAACGAAGCACTGAACGAGCTGAAAAAGGCGAATCTCGACGTGAATTTCGTCGCCGAGGGGCTTGCCGACACGGTCCCGATCGCCCTCAGCCCGGATGAAGCCGCCACGCTCGAAAGCCCTCCACCCCCGGCAACCATCGCGCCCGGACCCGCCGGTCTCAATCCCCGCTACACGTTCGACAGCTTCATCGTCGGCTCGTCAAATCAATTCGCGCATGCGGCCTGCCGCGCGGTCGCCGAGGCACCGTCACGATCGTACAACCCGTTGTTCATCTACGGCGGCGTGGGACTCGGCAAGACGCACTTGATGCACGCGGTCGGGCAATATGTGCTGCAGCACGACCCTAATTTGAAGCTCACCTACATCTCGTCCGAGCGGTTCATGAACGAGATGATCAACGCCGTACGCTACGACCGTGTGATCGACTTTCGAGAGCGGTATCGAACCGTCGACGTGCTGCTGGTCGACGACATTCAGTTTTTGGCTGGAAAAGAAGGGACCCAGACCGAGTTTTTTCACACCTTCAATGCGCTGTACGACTCGCAGAAACAGATCGTGTTGAGCAGCGATTGCCCGCCTCACGAGATTCCTGCGCTCGAGGAAAGACTGCAGTCAAGGTTCGAATGGGGACTTATTGCCGACATTCAGGCGCCCGATCTGGAGACCAAAGTCGCGATTCTCAAGAAAAAGGCCGAAGCCGAAGCCTTACCGCTGCCCGATAACGTCGCGATCTATATTGCCGGCAAAATCAAGTCGAACATTCGAGAGCTGGAAGGATCGCTTATTCGCTTGATCGCGTACGCATCGCTCACGGGGCAGGAAATCTCGCTGCGGCTTGCGCAAGACGTCCTGAAAAACATCCTCGACCACGAAGATAAAGCGGTGACCATCGAAATTATTCAGAAGTTTGTCGCCGACTACTACAACTTGAAGATGATTGATTTGAAGTCGCGGAACAACTCGAAGTCGGTTGCCAAACCACGACAGATAGCGATGTATCTCTGCAAGTCATTGACACACGCGTCGCTGCCCGAGATCGGGCGAAGCTTCGGTGGCAAGCATCATTCGACCGTCATTCACTCGATTCGAAAGGTGGAAGAGCTGCGAAAAAAAGACGGAAATTTCAACACCCTGATCGGCAATTTTCTGGAGGGATTCCAGTAAAAATCACGTTTTCCACAGTGGCCGTCACAAAGGGCTGTGGATGGCCGGTTGAAGCCTCCAGGAGCTGTTTGGTGGGGTTCAGCACAGCCGTTTTGAATCACAGTTTTTGCACAATGTAAACCCTTTAAAAACAAGCACTAACGGCTACGTTAGGCTTTTCAACACACCCTCTCTTCCTATATAATTTCTTATTCTTGAATCTCTCCCCTCTTAAGGGAATTGCGGTCGACAAAACCGCCTTTTCGAGGTCAGCACAAACCATGGAACTTGTCGTCCGCAAGAATGATCTTCTGCGAGAACTGCAACTTTTCCAGGGAATCGTCGAGCGGAAGAATACGATTCCCATCCTCGCCAACGTGCTGATGGAAGCAAAGGGCGACGAGGTGCGATTTCTCGCGACCGATCTCGAAGTGGGACTACGCAGTCAATGCGTGGCGTCGGTGGCCAAGAGCGGCTCGCTCACGCTGCCGGCCAAGAAGTTTTACGAGATCGTCAAGTCGCTGCCCGAAACCGACATTCGCATCGCTGAAGACAAGGGAGGCGGCAAGGTCGCTGCCGATCGATTCGACTCGCGAATGCAGACGCTGCCGCGCGAGGATTTTCCGACGCTGCCCGAAGGTGGCGGCACGCCAAGCGCCACCCTACCACGAAGCGGGCTGAAAGGAATGGTCGCGAAAACGCAGTTTGCGA
>QHWL01000310.1:4009-7112 GCA_003222555.1 Acidobacteriota bacterium
GTTTGCGATCACCGGTGAGGATACGCGGTATTTTCTGAACGGCGCGCTTTTCGTGTTGTACCCGGAGTCGATGAGCCTGGTCGCGACCGACGGCCATCGGCTCGCGCTGGTGAGGGTTCCGCGCAACGGGAAGACCGACGAGCGGAGCGCCGGAGCTGCCGCGAAGCGGGACCAGGGCGCGCCAACCGGAGGCCACGAGGTCGAAGAGGTGCGGGCCATCCTTCCGAAAAAGACGCTCGGCGAGCTCGGACGGCTGCTCGCCGAGGGCGACGGGGACATCCGCTATGAGCGAGGCGAGAACCATCTGTTCTTTGATGTCGGCGGACGGATACTGATCTCGAGGATGATCGACGGACAATTTCCCGCCTACGAGCGCGTGATCCCGAAGGGCAACGACAAGCACATCGAGTTCGAGCGCGATCGGCTCACCAACGCCGTCAAACGCGTCGCGCTACTCTCGAACGAGCGCTCGCGCGCGGTGAAATTCCAGATCGACAGGGGTAAGGTCGACGTCACATCGAGCAGCCCGGACCTCGGGGAAGCGCACGAGACGCTCCCGGTGGATTATTCCGGCGAAGCAATGCAGATTTGCTTCAACGCGCAGTACGTGCTCGATTTTCTCTCGGCTGTGGCCACCGATGTCGTGTCGCTCGACTTGAAAGACGAAGTAAGCCAGGCCGTCATGAAGCCGATTGGCGGCGAAGGGTACGAGTACACCTACGTGATCATGCCAATGAGGGTGTGACGCGGGGGTCCGCCTAAACGACGTTAGCCGGACCATTGAGACGGACGATCTTTAGCCGGACCGTTGAGACCGATAAACGTGAATCACACAGACCATTCAGACCGCGCTCCACAGCTGCCCGATCCCGAGCCGGAGGATCTCACCGGCGGTCAGGAAGGCGCTGTGTCCGGCGGTAACGGACACGGCGCCGAAGCGAACTACGGTGCGGACAAAATCAAGGTTCTCGAGGGGCTCGAAGCAGTCCGGAAACGGCCGGCGATGTACATCGGGTCGACCGGGCCGTCCGGGTTGCACCACCTCGTCTACGAGGTGGTCGACAATTCCATCGACGAGGCGCTGGCGGGTTTCTGCGATCAGGTCAACGTCACCATCCACATCGACGGTTCCGTAACCGTCGTCGACAACGGCCGCGGTATTCCCGTCGACCAGCACGTAAGCGGCAAATCGGCCGCCGAGGTCGTGCTGACGATGCTCCACGCGGGCGGAAAGTTCGACAACGACAGCTACAAGGTCTCGGGCGGTCTGCACGGCGTCGGCGTGTCGGTGGTCAACGCACTGTCGGAAACACTGGATCTCGAAATCTGGCGCAACGGGCAGGTCTACCAGCAAAGCTACGAACGCGGCGGCCCGACGGGCGGGCTCGAGGCCACCGGCACCACCAAGCGGCGCGGCACGAAGGTCACCTTCAAGCCGGACGCCGAGATCTTCGAGACGACGGTTTTCAGCTTCGACATCCTCGCGCAGCGTCTCCGCGAGCTCGCGTTCCTCAACGGCGGAATTGTCATCACGCTCGACGACGAGCGCGACGGGAAGAACCACAAATTTCACTACGACGGGGGCATCGTCTCGTTCGTCCAGCACCTCAACAAGAACAAAGCCGCCGTCAACGAGAAGCCGATATTCATTCGCGGCGACAAGGATGGCATCGACGCCGAGATCGCGCTGCAGTGGAATGATGGGTACGCGGAGACCATCTATTCGTTCGCCAACAATATCAACACGCACGAAGGCGGGACGCACCTCTCTGGGTTCCGTTCGGCGCTGACGCGGACGATCAACTCTTACGCCGGCAAGAACAATCTCGCGAAGGATCTCAAGGAAAGCATCACCGGCGACGATATCCGTGAAGGGCTCACGGGCGTCATCAGCGTGAAGATCCCGCGGCCGCAGTTCGAAGGGCAGACCAAGACCAAGCTCGGGAACACCGAGGTCAAGGGCATCGTCGAGACCATCGTCAACGACAAGCTTGGCGCCTACCTGGAAGAGAACCCGTCGGTGGCGCGGCGCATCCTCGGCAAGGCGGTCGACGCGGCGCGCGCGCGCGAGGCCGCGCGCAAGGCACGCGACCTCGTGCGCCGCAAAGGGGCGCTCGACGGGAGCTCGCTGCCGGGAAAGCTGGCCGACTGCCAGGAGCGCGATCCCGCCCAGAGCGAGCTGTATATCGTCGAGGGCGAGTCGGCAGGCGGCTCGGCCAAGCAGGGGCGCGATCGGCGCTTCCAGGCGATCCTGCCGCTCAAGGGCAAGATCCTCAACGTCGAGAAAGCGCGGTTCGACAAGATGCTCGGCAGCGACGAGATCAAGACGATGATCGCGGCGCTCGGCTGCGGCATCGGCGCGGAGGATTTCGACCTCTCCAAGCTGCGCTATCAGCGCATCATCATCATGACCGATGCGGACGTGGACGGGTCCCACATCCGGACGCTGCTCTTGACGTTCTTCTACCGGCAGCTGCCGTCGGTGATCGAGAGCGGCTTCGTCTTCATCGCGCAGCCGCCGCTCTTCCGCGTCAAGCGCGGCAAGTCGGAAACCTACATCAAGGACGAGCGCGAGCTCGAAGCGTTTCTGATCAAGCGCGCGGCAGAAGCGCGCATCGTTAGAATTCCGGCGACCAAGACGGAGATCTCAGGTGTCGACCTCGAGAAGCTGCTGCACAAGATGATCGCCCACCAGAAGTTCCTCCACACGGTGGAGCGCCGCGGGCATCCGCGGGAAATCGTCGAGGCCCTGGTCGCCGCCGGCGCGGACCGCGAGTACTTCGCCGACAAGGACAAGCTGGAAGGCCTGGCGCAGGCCCTCACGACGCCGTTGCGCACCGTGATGGTGCAGCGCGACGAAGAGCACAACCGCTATCTGCTGCAGGTCGAGGATCGGTCCAACGGCTATCCGCGGCACCACACGATCGGCGTCGACTTCGTGACGGCCGGCGAGTACCGGACACTGCTGGCGAACCATCGAGACATCCCCGCATTCGACGGCGGGGTCATCGTCAGCAGCGCGGCCGAGGCGCCTGGGCCACCGGAAAACGATGAGATCGAGGCAACCGCTGCCGCGGCGGCAGCCACGCCGGCAAAGTCGAAG
>QHWL01000311.1 GCA_003222555.1 Acidobacteriota bacterium
CTGAAACGGTGTGTACTGCCATCCGGCGTTCACGCCGGTCGACAGCGGCCAGGTCAGGACGCGCTCGCCCTCATGCTCGGCCTTTCGGTCGTAGATCCGATCGCTCGACGGCACGGCGATGCCAAAGAAGTCGACGCTCGCGTCGAATGGCGTCGAACCGAGCTTGGGCCGCTGGATATTCCCGGCGGCCAGCACGCCGGCGAAGAGCAGCGCGAGCTGTGAATCGGGCCCGCCGAAATCGAAGTCGAGGTAATTAATCCCGAAAATCGGCAGCGGGAACGCGTAGGACGGATCGATCGTCACGCCCATGGCCATCGCCTTGGCGCTTTGCGTGGGATGCTCGCTGATGACGCGCGCCTCCCCCTGCTTCACGTAGTAACGCAAGCCCCGATCGGTCTCGCGGAACATGATCCGCTCGCTCGACCGCGCGGCGCCCCGCTCGTCCTCGAAGTCCGCTTCGTTAACGCGCACCTCCTCGAACGTCACGCTCTTCTCGACGAGGAGATTGCGCCCCGCTATCAGCATGATCTGCCGGGCGGTGAGACCGTTCAGCAGATGCACCGGCTGCCCGTCGACCATCACCGGCGGCACGTATAGCTGGATCTCCTCGTTCGACACGACCGGAGCGGACAGCCCACTCTGCACGGCTTGGACGCGGATGCGCGCGAAGGTCTTCCGATCGATCCAGACGGTTCCGCGGTAAAGGGATGCATCGTTCCTGACCGGTTCGAACCGCACGACGTAGCAGTCGTACCCCGCTACGCGGTCGCTGCCGTCCAGGCGATATCGGTATCCCTCGTCGAACCGCAGCTGGAGCGGCAATGACAGCACCTTCTCCGGCTGGAGCAGCGGGAATGGCGGTCGGTCGGCCCCCCAGCGCGAGCCGTTGACGAAGAACGACAGCTCTTCCCACTCCACCTCCGTCCCGGCAACGAAGTACCGGTTCTCGCTGACGACGTCGTAGCCGGGATCGGCGGCCGTGGGACGGAAGTGCTGCTCCATCCGGGCGCGTGCGATGTAGTTCTGCACGAGCCCATCCTGCAGGCGCTGACGCGCTTGGTGCCGCGCGATGACGTCGGCGACCGACAATCCGGCGTTGGCGGTGACTCCGCTGCGCTCGCCGAACACGTCGGCCGCACCGCGGTTGAAATCAATCAGCATCGGTCCGCCGGTCAGTGGCGCGCGCAGGCGCGTGGTTCGTGTCGAGGCATCACGGGAGAATGCCTCGACAGCACGCTCGGCGCCGGCCATGAGGTCGTGCACCACCGGCGTGCCTTCGACGGTGAGCCGAATGGAGACGTCCAGGGACTCCGTCCGCGTGTCTCCCCAGTACGCGAGAAAGGTGCCAAATGTCTGGTTGTCGAAGAGCAGCCGATGCGGGATCGTGCTGCTGGCGTCAGTCCCACCCACCGACAACTGAAGCGACGCGCCCGGATCTTCGAGGTCCGCGACGTCGTGCGTCAGCAGGACGGCGATTGAAGCCGCCGCCTGAAGCGACGGGATCAGCGCGTCGCCGCCGTTGCAGGCGAAGATCGCGACCTTCGAGCCCGCGAACCGCAGGATCGCGTCCGCCACGGCCCGCCTGGTCTCGGCGACGCCCGGCCCCGTGGCCAGAGTCACGACCAGGGCAGCGGTTGGATCCACCCGCGAGAGCCACGATGCCGCGCGTTCGGCCTCGGCGGCTGGAATCGACAGCAGGTCGACGTACGACGCCAGGTCGCCGGTATAGATTTCCGAACGACCCACTTCGCTCACCATCCGGCCGCCGCCGACCGCGACGCGAATCGTGGCGCCCGTCGTCGCGCGGGCCTCGGTGGACGCGAGCCGCACCGCATATGCGGCAAGCGGCGCCGGCTGATCGCCGACGATCACTTCGAGAATCGTCAGTGCGGCGGCGTGGCGGGAGAGGATCTGACCGAGCGCGGCGCGCCACGAATCGACGTCTTCCATACGGGCCGGTGCGGGCAGAGCGAGCCATATCGGTGCCTGTCGCGCGGCCGCTTCCGTCAACCGCCCATCGAGCCCGGAGCCGGTCTCGAGTCCGGATGCCACAACGCGGACGGCGACTCTGAAAGGTAACGCGCCCGCCTGGTCGAGCAGCCGGGCCGCCGTTGTGTCGGCGCCTGCCTCGATCGCAATCCGCACCGGAAGATTCTCGCTGTCGGGAGGCCGCTGGCCGAACGCCAGCGGGGCCGAGCCCGCGAGCGCGCTCATTACGACGGTGAGCGCGAGCTGAACGCCGGGGCGGAGGATCATGCGCCGGCCGGGGCAGCCGGTGCAATTCGTCCAATTGGACCGAAGTGGCCGCCGGAAAGGATGGTGCGAAGCCGGTCAGCGAATCCGCCGATGCGGAAATAGTGGGCGAAATGGAGGCGGGCCGGCAGTCGCACGCGCGGCGGGTCGGGATCGATTTCCCACGGGTGCACCGTGAGCACGGCGGGCTGACCGCGACGGTTCACCCGTTCGATTGCGTCGAGCACTCGGCGTGGCGAGCTCATGCGCAGTCCCCAGCCCCAGCCGAGGGGCATTACCCGTCCGAACCGGTCGGCCACGAGCGGCGGTACCTCGACGATCGGGCCCGCCGCGGTCTGCCGCACGTGCGGATACCGCGGAGAGCTGAGCGATCCGACCATCGTCAGCGGGGCCATGCTCGCGTCCAGCCGAAAGCCCTCTTCAACGAGCACGGCGAGCGCCCAGAGCGAACGGTCGTTCACCGACCATTCGGGCGCTCTGAACAACGACACATCGCCGGCGCCAGCGGCCTTCAACGCCCGCACGCTGGCCTGGAGATCGCGCCTGAACGCCTCGGCGTCGAGCTCGTACACCCGCCGGTGCGCGTGGCCGTGCGAGCCGATCTCGTGACCCGCGTCGCGCACCGCCTCCACCAGCTCTGGAAACCGCTCGGCGACCCATCCGACGATGAAGAACGTGGCGCAGACGTTGGCCCGATCGAGCGCGTCGAGCAGCCATCGAGTGGTCGGCTCGACTCGGGAGGGGAGCGTCGTCCAGCGTTCGAACCGGAGCGGCTCGACGCCGCACACGTGGAACCACTCTTCGAGATCGACGGTGAACGCGTTCTGGGGATCGGCGGGCCCGGCCAACGGCGGAGCCGGCGACGGTTCCGCGGCCACGCGGGCTCTTTGCCCTGAGCTCTGATGTACTCGGCGATCGTATCGACCGAGCGCAGCACCTTCATTCCGGTCCGTTCGTCTCCGATGGAGATGCCGAACGAACGCTCGATCTCCAGCACCAGTTCCAGCACGTCGATGGAGTCGAGCCCGAGGCCGCCTTCGAACAACGTGGTCGCGTCCCCGATTTCTTCCCAGCCGATGGGCAGCCGAAGACTGCGCACGATGCCCTGTTTGATCTGCACCTTCAGCGGGTCAGCTGTTTCTGTCATCCCTCGGTTCCATGTTACAGCAGCCCGCCATCGACGCCGATCACCTGGCCGGTGATGTAGCTCGCCGCATCAGACGCCAGAAACGCCACCATCGAGGCCACCTCGCGCGCCGTGCCAGTCCGACCCAGCGGGACGGCCGAAACGAGCGAGGACCGCGCCTCGGGCGTCACGCTCTTCAGCATATCGGTCTCGATGAGTCCCGGCGACACCGCGTTCACCAGGATGCCTTTCGGCGCCAGGTCACGCGACAGCGCACGAGTGAATCCCTCGAGTCCGGCCTTGGACGCGGCATACGCCGTCTGGCCCGGCAGCGGCATCCGCGCGCTCGGAGATGAGATGTTGAGGATCCGTCCCCAGCGGCGCAGCAGCATACCGCGAACGACGGCTCTGACACAGGTGTATGCGGCGCGCAGGTTCACAGTGAGCACGGCGTCCCATCGTGCCGTGTCGAGAAACGCGACGTGCACGTCGCGTGCAATCCCGGCGCTGTTCACCAGAATGTCCACCGTGCCGAGCTCAGCCGCGATCCGGGTAAAGAATTCGTGCACCGCCGCATCATCGGTGATGTCACACTGCGCGGCCAGCGCGCGTCCGCCACGCTCGCGAATTGAGAGTTCGAGCGCGCGCGCCGGCGCCTCCTGCTGGTGGAAAGCAAAGCCGACGGCGGCGCCGCGCTCCGCCAGCAGATCGACGATGCCGGCGCCGATGCCGCGGGAGCCGCCGGTGACGACGGCGACGCGGCCCGTGAGAGAGAAGTCGGAAAAGTTGGCACGGTCGGAAGGGTCTGTTGTTGTCACGGTCATCACGCTCGCGCCTGCCCGCCCGCACCTGCCTCAATCAGACGTGGCGCCCTGTGAAAAAATACGACGTTTGAACGCAGAGCTCGCAGAGCACGCCGAGAAATCCCTAAGCATTTCTTCTCTGCGGCCTCGGCGGCCTCTGCGTTGAACGTGATTTGTTCACAGGCTCTGAAGCCCTCGTCACGTTCGATACTGTTTCAGTTCGCGACGCGGAGCACCACGCTGAATAGAGCGCCTCCGCTCGCGAAGCTGTTGACGAGAACGATCGGACCCGGAACCGCGATCCGCGCTAACGCCAGGTTCAGCCCCGCGGCGGCAGGATCGGGAGCTTCCAGACCCGCAATCGGTGGGACCCACCCCGCGCGCCCGCATAGAAATGCCGCAGCGCACGATGCCGCGCCTGATGCTCCAGATTCGCCGAGTGCCCCCTTCACCGACGTGACGACCGTTCGGGATCCGGCGAAGAGGGTTTTCAAGGCGGCGGCCTCGGTGGCGTCGAGTGTGCGGGTGGCATTGGCGGATGCGTAGACCACGTCGACATCCGCCGCACTCAATCCGGCATCCTCAAGGGCAAGATTCATCGTGCGCGCGAGCGTGTCCGGCTTGTCCGGCCAGGTATTCAACGGGACGGCGGCGCCGCCGGCTGACGCACCGAGTATCTGTCCGTGCCGGGAGACCACTCCACCATTCCGATGGAGCCACAGACCGAAGCCACCCTCGCCGAGAACGAAGCCTGACCGTTCCGCATCGAACGGCGCGACGCGCGGGCAGAATGTCGGTTCGGCCGACATGACCTTGAAACGATCGTACGCCTTGAAAAACGTCTCGTAGACGGCGTCGACGCCACCCGCGATCAGATGTACGGCACGCCCGGCCCGCAGGAGCTCGACTCCGGCGACGATCGCGGCGAGACCCGACGCTTCCTTGTGGCTAACGGTGGCGTTCGGGCCCCGCAGCTTGAACTCCATGCCCGACAGGCTGGCCGCCGCGTTCCCGACGGTGCTTTCAAAAAGCAACGCCGGCGCGCTGGCCGGACCGCCGCTGAAGAGCGCCGCCAGATACTGCTGCGTGGACTGTCCCCCGGCCGTCCATGTTCCGAGAACCACGCCGGACTGATCGTCGCCATCCGGCTGCGGTGCGCGCCCCCCATCTTCGAACGCGAGGCGGGTCAGCGCGACGGCGTAGACACCGGTGCGATCGAGCCGTCGCAGCTTCATGGGCGAGATCCACGCGGTGGGCTCGAAGCCAGACGCCTGGGCGGCGATCCGCGTCCGGCAGCCTTCGGTGTCGAACCCGACGATCGGCGCGACGGCGCTGCGCCCCTCGAGAAGGGCACTCACAAAGGCGGCATGTGTAGTGCCGAATGCCGAGACGACGCCGAGACCGGACACACTGACGGGGGGCTGCACGGCCGCGTACGTTACCATGACCCGATGAGGTCTCACAGGGCCGCACGCTGGTCGGCCCGGCTGCCATGGGCCCTCTCATCGGCCTTCATCCTATTCGCTGCGGCGGTCCTCGTCACGGCGCAGCAGAAGCCCGCCGACACCGACTCCTTCGACGAACTGTATCGTCGCGGATCCGAGATCAACACGACCCTCAAGACGCTCACCGCGCGTTTCACCGAGACGACGACTTCTTCCCTGCTCACGCGTCCGCTGGTGGCCGGCGGCATCGTGGCCGTCGAACGGCCGTCGAGGGTCGTGCTCCATTACCAACAGCCGGAACTCCGCGATGTGTTGATCGACGGTGACCGCCTAACCGTCTCGTGGCCGGGCCGCCATATCCGCGAGGTCACCAACATCGCCGCCGCGAACCGGCGGATTCAGAAGTATTTCGTCGACAGCAAGCCGGCGCTGCTGCGCGAGAGCTTCGACATCGTCAGTGAGAAGGCCGACGATCGCCCCCGCACGTACCGGTTGACCATGGTGCCGCGGCGGAAGCAGATTCGCGAGGGTCTCAGCCGGCTCGAGCTCTGGCTCGATCAAACGTCGCTGCTGCTGGCCGCCA
>QHWL01000319.1:0-6979 GCA_003222555.1 Acidobacteriota bacterium
TGGCGTTGTCGGTCCGGCCAATCACTCTAACGCTGCCGGCCCCACGTCCAGCGCGTCGGACCATCGCGGGCGCGACGCGGGACGATCGGAAGGTCTGTCGGCCAACCGCGGCTACCAGGCGGCCGAGAACGATCAGGACGCCCTCGGGGGTGTTCGTCAATCCGAACGCGCGGACGGTCGCGAGAGGACGGTTCACCGAGCGCGGCTGTACCATCAAGACTGCGGGCGTCTATCGTTTCGCGAAGGAGGTGACGCTCGGCATCGCGGCCCGGTACCAAGACGGTCAGCATTTCGCGCGCTGGTCATCGTCCTAGACCTCAATCAAGGCGCCGAAGCCGTGCGCGCTTCACGGCAGCCGTGCAGCCGCCGCGCGCCATCCACATCGGGCTTCGCCTGACGTTTTGAAGAGGGGAAACGCCGGGGCCTCCCACGATGAGCGACGTCCTCATTCGGAACTACTACGCGTACTTCAACAATCGCCGGTTCAACGACGCGGCCGAGCTGTTTTCCACCGATGCCGTGCTCGAGCATCCGCCGTTCGAGGGAACGAGGCGCGGGGGCAGCGGCTACATCCAGTTCGCGCAGATGTGGGTGGGCGCCTTCCCGGACGGCACGCTGACCATCGAACACGTCGAACAGCGCGGCGACACGATTTGTGAAGTGGATCTGACCGCAACCGGCACCCACAGCGGAGATTTCGACATGGGGCCCTTTGGCGTCTTCAAACCCACCGGCGTGAGGGCGACGATCCGCTTCCGCGAGCTGCTGGAAATCCGCATCGGCCAGATCACTTACTCCAGCTTGACGTTCGACGTTCACGAACTGATACGTCAGCTCACGAAATAGGCCGCGTCCACAGGACGCGCCCTACGTACGGAGGCGGGGCCGTACCACGGTGGTGACGGAGAAGACTCTCGATAAACGAAGGTCACTGTCTTTCTTGGTAGGAACCCGATCCGTGTCCTCCGTTAGTTCCTCGGTGTCCTCCGTGGTAGCGCTTCAGGTCCGCGCACGAAGCTCCCCGTGGGCCCGGCTCCGCCTCCGACGTCATTGCAGCTTGAACCGGACCTCGAACATCACGGATCGCTTGATGATGTCACCGAAGATGTGCTGCTGAATGTCCTTGTTGAAGATGTTGGTCGCCTTCACCAGGGTCGTCACTCTCCCCTGCGCCCATTTCATGCCGAAGCTGCCGTTCACCATCGTATAGGCGTCGGTGAACCCATGATACGGGCTCGTCAGAACATCGCTCCAGAAGGCTTTGTCGGAGTAATTGACCGATGCGCTGCCGAGAAATCGCGGGCCATCCAGGTTGAATCCCGTATTGAAGCGATTGGTCGGCGGCAGGGCCAGCTCCTCGAACGGGTACGGATGTGGATCCTCCAGCACAGAGGGTTTTCCCTGCCACGAGTAATTGCCGAAGGCGGTCAGCGTCTTGCTGATGCGCTCGTCCAGTGAGAGCTCCACGCCTTTCTGGCGCAGCGGGCCGAGATTGAGATAGGTGAACGCGGTCCTCGGGAGGAAAATCCCGCGCTGTGCGAGGACGGTCAGAATGGAGGCCGGCAGCGGCCACCGCGGGGGCGGGTTCACCGCCGTGTACGGATCGAGAGTGACCGGAAGCTGGGAGAAGTTGATGCTGTTGTTCAGGTCGTTCACGTAGAACGCGACGCCGGCCGTCGTCCGTTCGTTGAACGTGCCGGTATACGCAACCTCGTACGCCGTCAGCGACTCCTCCGTCAATGGGTTCTGCGCCGTCGACCCAATCGGAAGCGTGCTTCCGACGGCACGCACCACGAGCGGGAACGGCGTGGCCACGGCGGGCTGTAGCGCTGGTGGCAGCAGCGGTGCCAACCCGCTCAGGTCTCTCACGACGATGATGCTCGTGTCCAGATAGTTGTTGATGACAGACGGCGACCGGAACGCTTTGTTGAACGACACCCGAATCGAGTGATTGGCGACCGGCTTGAAGATCGCGGCCAATCGAGGCGAGAACACCGGATCGCTGAGGTTGCCGAACTTGTCGACGCGGGCGCCGATGGTAAAGCGGACACGATCGGAAAGGAGCTCGTCCTGCAGGTAGGCACCGACCTCGTTCCGATTCTTCGCGGCAGGTGCGACGGTCAGGTCGAAGTTGTTGCGCCGAACATTGCCTCCGAAGCTCAAGACCTGCCGGCGGCCGACGGGCAGTGAGTCCCCCGCCTCGAAGTCGTAGGTCTCGGTCGAGAAATTGAGCTGCAGCGGTTTGCCGGTCGCAGGATCGAGAAGCAGCAGGTTGGGCGCTTCGGCATTCACGAAGTTGGAGAAGAAATTCACCCTGAGCGCCGCTTTGCTGTAGTTGACCTTGGTAAAGCCCATATACGAACCGCGCTGAATGTCGAACGGGCCGAGGCCGGTGTAGATAAGCCCCTGCGTGCCCGCGACCCCTCCCTCATAAGTGATCGTGCCGCCGTTGATTTCCTGATCGACGCGAAGATCGAACTTGGGCTGGCTGGTACCGCGGTTCTGGTAGGCCGTGCCGATTGGACCAGTGCGATCGGCGGGATAGAAGGCGCCGCCGACGGTCGTGGCCGGATTGCGCGGATCGGTAATGAGCGGGATCTGCCCGGTCGGCCTCGGAAACGCGTCGGAGTTGAAATAGCCGGCCGATACCCTGTACGACCAGCGAGCGTTGGGGGCCTGCGCCACTGTAGCGTTGGCACCGAACAGCCCGCCAGCGCCCATGCCGGCGGTCGACCCGGCATCCCGGTTCAGGAACCCGCCGTTGAACGTCACGCTTGCGCCTGGCGCCTCACGCGGCGACTTCGTGAGGATGTTGACGACGCCGGTGAGCGCGTTGGCGCCCCAGACCGCCGATGCCGGGCCGCGAATAACCTCGATTTGCTTGATGTCGGCCAGGTTGTTGGGCAGGAAGTCCCAGAGCACGAGCCCGAAGAAATCGAGGTAGAGGGACCTCCCGTCGAGCAGCACGAGTTGCGAATTCGAGAGCGTCGAGGTCGCCTGACGATTGGTGATGTTCACATCTCGCGCCGAGAGCTGAATCACGTTGACACCGGGCACCGACCGCAGAAGATCGCCGTAGTTCTGCGCTGGCGTGCTCGACAGCACGTCGCTGGTCACCACACTCATCGTGCTCGGCGCATCAATCAGTGTGCTTTCCACTTTCGACGCGGTCACCACGACGGTCTCCCCCAGCCTGCCCAGCGTCAGCGTGATCGCCGGAACCACGACATTGCTCCCGCCGACGACGAGATCGCCGCGCGTCACCTGCGAAAAGCCGGGCAGCGACACCGTCAGTTGATAAGTGCCGCTGGCTAGGTTGTTAAAACTGTATGACCCGTCCGACCCGGTCACGGCAAAGGCGCGGCCGCCGGCTCCTGTAAGCTGCACGCTGGCTCCGGGGACCACGCCCCCTGATTCATCCACAACGGTGCCCGAAAGGCCACCGGTCTGAGCGGAAGCCGGGACCGCCAGCACCAGAGCCAAACCGAGGATCGCCAACAGCCGAATCATTCATTCCTCCTTGCCATCGAACACCGCTTCCAGGGCATGACGTGGATAGCGAAACGCCTGAATAAGTTACACCGCACGTCAAGGTCCTGCATATTGGCTTCACAAATAATCTCTACCACGGAGGACACGGGCGAACGAACGGAGGACACGGAGAACCTTTGAAGAAAAACTATTGGTTAAACCGTGACCCCCGTTATCGCGCCTGTTCACCGTGACCACCGTGGTAGCGCTTTTGTTTCGTGGTTGCATTCAAGGTCGTGACTGGTGGTACGCTTTTTCGCGTGGACGATCAGCCGACCACGCTGTGGGCGCTGCGCAGAGAAGGCCGCCAAGTCGCCTGCCTTGCGCGACTCGTCTCTTACGGCATCGAGATCGACATCGCGTACGACGGCGAGGCGGTTGTCACGCGCACGTTTGAGACCGGTGACGAAGCGCTCGCCTGGGCGGAAAAGAAGCGGGCCGAACGCGAGGCCCAGGGATGGTCTCTGCCGTAAAAGTCAGGGTCGTGCACCGGCCACAGTTGACTGAGGGACCCTGGCGAAACGAATTTCAACGCAGAGCACGCCGAGTTCGCAGAGGCGCGGCTGCGACGGCCCGGCCTGCGTGGCAGGCCGGCGGGCGCCGTCGGATCGGCCCGAACGCATTCGTGTTTCAGGCCGATACCGATGGCACGTCGCTTCGCGACAGCTGTCGCAGCCGCGCGTCCCTCTGCGGTCTCTGCGCGCTCTGCGTTGTACGTCGTCAGTGATACCGCACCTCAGAGTCTGCACCGATACTGAGTCAGTCTCAACGCGCCACTACCCGGACCGCGAGTCCAGCTCGTCCCATCGGGCATACACACCATCCAGCACGTGCTGAAGCTCGGCGATCCGCGCCAGTGTCCGAGCGATGGCCTCGGCGGACTCGCGGTAAAACTCCGAGTGGGCGACGGTGGCATTCAACGCGCTCTGCTCGGCCTCGAGCACCTCGATGCGCGCGGGCAGATCGGCAAGCTCGCGCCGCTCCTTGTAGGACAGCTTCTTTTTCGTCGCGACCGCGGACGACTCGGAAGCGCCGCCCGCTCGCGTCCGGCGCCGCGCCGGCGGTGCCGACGGCATTGCGGCCGCGCGCTGACGCACCCAGTCGTCGTAGCCGCCCACGTACTCTTGGACTCGGCCGTTGCCTTCGAACACGAACGTGCTGGTCACGACGTTGTCAAGAAACGTCCGATCGTGGCTGACCAGGAGCAGCGTGCCGGGCCACTCGACCAGCTGCGCTTCCAGAAGCTCCAGCGTCTCGATATCGAGATCGTTGGTCGGCTCGTCGAGCACCAGCACGTTGACGGGTCGGGTGAACAGTTTCGCCAGGAGGAGCCGATTGCGCTCGCCGCCGGAGAGGGCCTTCACCGGCGACCGCGCCCGCTCGGGCGCGAAGAGAAAGTCTCGAAGAAAGCTGTTCACGTGCCGCGAGCGCCCGTTCACCATCACGGTATCGTTGCCTTCGCCAACGGTGTCGAACACGGTGCGCTGGGGATCGAGCTGCTCCCGCTGCTGATCGTAGTACGCCACCTGCACGTTTGCACCGCGGCGCACTTCCCCCTCGTCCGGGGGCAGCTCGCCCAACAGCAGCCGCAGCAACGTCGTCTTTCCCGCACCGTTCGGACCGATGAGGCCGACGCGATCGCCGCGCATCAGGCGCGCGGAAAAATCGCGGACGACCGCCTGATCGCCGAACGACTTGTTGACGTGCCGCGCGTCGAACACGAGCCGGCCTGGCGCCTCGGCGCGTTCGACGTACAAACGGACAGAGCCGACCAGCGCGCGCCTCGCCGCACGCTCCGCGCGCATCTCGAGCAGGGCGCGTACCCGTCCTTCGTTGCGCATTCGCCTGGCTTTGACGCCCTGCCGCAGCCAGGCTTCTTCTTCAGCCAGCCGCTTGTCGAACTTCTCCTGTTCGACGGCCTCGTTGGCGAGCGACTCCTCTTTCCGTCGCTGGAACGTCGCGTAGTCTCCCGGCCACGACGTCAGCCGGCCGCGATCGAGCTCGACGATACGCGTCGCCAGACGCTGCAGGAATGCGCGATCGTGCGTGACGAATATCACCGCGCCGCCGTAGCCGGCGAGAAAGTCCTCGAGCCAGGCGATGGCGTCGATGTCGAGATGGTTGGTCGGCTCGTCGAGCAGCAGCAGATCGGGATTGGCGACGAGCGCGCGGGCGAGCAGGACGCGGCGCCGCCACCCGCCCGAGAGCGTGTTGACGATGGCCTGCGATGGCAGCTTCAGACGCGAGAGGACGCGATCGACCTGGTGGGCACTGTCCACGCTCGGCACGTGCGGCGGCGCCGCCTCATGTCCCGCCGACGAGCCCAGCTCTTCAGCGACCACCTCGAAGACGGTCCGATCGGTCGAGAGCGGAACGTCCTGCACCAGGCGGGCGATGCGAAGGCCGGGCTGGCGCCACACCGACCCCTCGTCCGGGGGTTGTTCACCGCTGATGATTTGCAGCAGCGTCGATTTGCCCGTCCCGTTGCGGCCGATCACCGACACGCGTTCCCGCGCCTCGATCTGCAGCGCGACATCGAGGAGCAGCGGCAAATGCCCGTACGCGATCGAGACACGGTCCAGGGAAACGAGCGCCATCTCTCCGACCGTACCACGAACGACGATTCTTTTCGATGCCTGCGGCGCTGCTATGAATGCCTGCGGCGCGACAATCGATGCTTGCGGCGCTACCACCGATGCCTGCGGCGCTACAATCGATGCCTGCGCGCTACCACGGTGGACACGGAGGGCTACGGAGAGCACGGTTTCTCCTCATTCATATCAGCCGTGACCTCAGGTCGTGTTCCGTGACCTCAGTGGTAGAGCTTTTAGCTCCGGCGTCGGCTTGATCTGGGGTACGCGGGCAAGGTCTGGGATCAGCCCGAGCCGGTCTTGGTGCATCATTACACCAGGAGGACCTATGCGTCTGTCGCTCATCGCGCTCGCCGTCGTGCTCATTGCCGCCAGTTCCGCTCACGCTCAGGTGTTCGCGTCCGGCGCGGCGTTTGGCGACATCAAGCGCTTCTCCGGCGAGCCGTCGACTTCGACGCTCGACGGAACGACCTTTGGCGGTGGCGCGCGCGTTGGCATGTTCGTCGCGCCGCAGTGGAGCGTCGAGGTGGGGATCGATGTGGGCGCCAGGACGACCAAGACGAGGTCGCTTTCGATTCCCAGGCGGCTCACCCCGCCGATTAGCGCGGACCTCGCCGCGCTCGGGCTCACCAGTTCGTTTCCGATCGGGATCCTGCCGCCGGTTTTCTCATTTCAGTCCCGCTACACCAACCGTCTCATCGCGACGTCGGTGATGCTGGGATTTCGGCCGGCGACAACCGGGCGGGTCCATCCGGAATTTCTCGGCGGCCTGACCTTCGTGCACTTCACCCGCACGTTCGACACGAGCGGCCCGACACCGTTGGCTTCAGGAGTGGTGTGGACCGGCGCGACGACAT
>QHWL01000319.1:7004-8467 GCA_003222555.1 Acidobacteriota bacterium
GGCGCCGGTGGTCCGTCCGCAGAAAGTGGTCGACAACGTTCCCGCAGCGGCGGTCGGGTTCAACCTGGCGCTCGACCTCACGCGTCACCTCGCGCTCGTCCCGGAGGTTCGTGCGCACGCCTTCAGCCTAAACGGCGGAGGCCCGAGCGCATTCGTTCTGCGCCCGGGCCTCGCCGTCAGGTGGAACTTCTAACTCGAGGCGTCAGTGGATTTTGCCACCTCCCCAGATGACCTTGGCCTGCCAGTCCTCGTCGAGAATCGACCACAGCACCTGGTCGAGATACTCGCCGTTGCGAAGGAAGGACTTTCGGAGAATCCCTTCCTGCACGGCGCCCAGCTTCTTCAGTGCCCCGTTGCCGCGCCCGTTCTTCACCGCCGCTCGCGCCTCGAGCCGGTGAACGCCAATCGTCTCGAAGGCGAAAGTAATCACGAGTTGAGCTCCTTCTTTGAATATTCCAGTGCCCCAGTACGGCGAGCCGATGGCGAATCCCCATTCGGCGGTGCCGAAGCCCGGCTCGGTCTCGCGAATCTGGAAGATTCCGATGGCCGTGTCCGAACCCTTGAGCGTAACGGCAAAGCACGCGTAGCAGCCGGCCGTTCGCTGCCGCAGCGTCCACGCGATGAAGCGCTCGAAGCCTCAAACGGTCGCCGGCGGCGGTGAAATGAATCGCGAAACTTCCTCCGACGTGAGCATCGCGAACAGTGACGGCGCATCCGACGTCCGCAGCTCGCGCAACGTCACGGACTCGCCGGTGAGCACCGGCAGGCCGCGCTGCCATTCGGTGGTGATGAAGTGTTCTGCTGAAACCGGAACCACTTGCGTGTCCAGCTCTTGACGGTAAGGCATCTTTTCCATGTTAGAGGCCTCCAGTCAAAACGGACGTCGTGTCCAGCGTTGTTGGCTCGACCGGAAGGATGGCACCGAGACCACCGAGATCCAGGTCGAGGCTCGGCGGCGGCTCGCCCACAGGATCGTCGGCAAACAGCACGTCGTTCTCGCTCGACGTGGCCCACGTGAGGTTGGCATCGCTGGACGTCCCCCAGACGATATTGCTGTCGCCAATCATCGTGCCCCACATGATGTTGTCGCCGGCGAGGCCCGTGCCCCACACGATGTTGGTCAGCGGGTCGGCCGTGCCCCAGACGACGTTGGCGCAGTCGGCGCCGCCGCAATCGGTGCCCCACACGATGTTGTAGTCGCCAGCCGCCGTGCCCCAGACGATGTTGTCGCCGGCAAGGGACGTGCCCCAGACGATGTTGTCGGCGCCGAAGGCCGTGCCCCAGACGATGTTGTCGCCGGCGAGGGCCGTCCCCCACACGACGTTGTCGCCGTTGCTCATCGTGCCCCACACGATGTTATCGCCCGACGTGCCGAGCGTCATCGCCGTGCCCCAGCCGGTGCTCAGGTCCCAGGCATTGGCTGACGGGTTGATGACGCCGCCCGTCAGAAGATGGTTGCCCCA
>QHWL01000319.1:8604-13866 GCA_003222555.1 Acidobacteriota bacterium
CCGGGATAGGACTGCGCGGTGTACTGCAGAATCGCCTTGATGAGATTTGGCGTGAGGTTCGGATTGGCCTCGAGCATCAGCGCGACGGTGCCGCTGACCACCGGCGCGGCCATGCTCGTACCGCTCAGCGACAAGTACGGCTTGGAGCCGAGCTTGGTGCTCCCATCGATCAGGTACGCCGCTTTCGTCGCATAGAGCGTGCTCCCTGCGATCGCCAACGACACCGTGCCGGTGCCAGGCGCCACCAGATCCGGCTTGGCGCCAAAATCAATGTGCGTCGGCCCCGATGAACTGAAGGCGGCCATCTGGTCGTCTGCACGCGTATCGGTGCCCATGGTACTCGACGCGCCAACGGTGAGCACCCACGGCGCGTTGCCGGGCGCCGTGATGCCGCCCCACTGCAACTGGCCGGCGCTGTTCTTTCCGTGGTTGCCGGCCGCCGCGACGACCGTGATGCCTTTGTCGGTCACCGCCTTCGCCGCGAGGGTCAATGGGTCCGTCCAATACGACTCGTAAACGCCGGCGCCGACCGACATGTTCACGACTCGGATGTTGTAGCTCTTTCCGTTCGCGGCCACCCAGTCGAGCGCGGCGATGATGCGGCTGATGGTGCCCTGTCCGTTGGCATCGAGCACTTTCAACGACACCAGCGTGGCCGCGGGTGCGATGCCCGCCTTCAACCCTTTCGAATCAGAGCCATTGCCCGCGATGGTGCCGGCGACGTGCGAGCCGTGCCCGTTGTCGTCGTACGGCAGCGTCCGGCCGTTGACGAAGTCGACGAATTTCGCGACGCGCTGGTTGCCGTACGGGAAGATCTTCGTGTCGGATCCGCGCAGGTCGTCGTGGTACGCGATCCCGGAATCGATGATCGCAATGCCGACGCCGGCGCCCTTGAGGCCGTACGAATTCAGGACGCGGCCGCCGGTGGTCACCGAGGTCCGATAGTTGTGCATCCCGGTGGGCCGATCGTAATGGACGCGGAAGATGTGCGGGTGCGCGGCGAGCTGCTTGAGGAGGCCGTTGGGCAGTTCCAGGACCTGACCGTTGATGATGTCCAGTTTGCCGCCCCGGGCGAATTTCTTGAACTCGGGGGGCAACGGCGCGCCCGGCACCAGTGTCACGATGACGCTGCTGGTGTGAAGGGGGTTGCCGTTCGACCGACGAGTCAGTTCGTCATCGAGTTGGTACGCTTTCACCCGTGAGCTCGGCACGCCAGGTGTTGCGTTCTGATGTTTAGCGGCGAACGCGTTCGACGCCAGCGCGACGGAGAGTAAGAGCAGAAGTGCGGAAGCCGGTTTCGCACCCCAGACGGCCTTCCGTCTTGTTCTGTGTCGGATCAGTCGATTCATATACGACTCGGAAGAGCAAATGACCGGCCATCTCAACCGCCGCGCCTGCACAGATGACATCTCCAATATCACCCGCCGCGTGGGTGCGGATGACATCTCCAATATCACCAAGGAGTTACAGCGATCTCAAAACGCTCGGCCAAAGTGTCGCTATTGTTCCAATATATGACATAGAGTCATCGATATTAGGCGAATACTTCGCTCAATTGGTCCATAAACATTGGCTCAATGGCCAAATGTCGCGTTACGACACACATTGGGCCTCAAGAGCACACTCTTAGACGTTTATGTCCTATCACGGGCATCGTGTCTATCCCAGCGGGTTCGCCTCTATCCCAGCGGGTTCGCCTGGGATGTGCACTTCAAGGTGAGAGATAATGCGATGGACCAGGGGATCACCAGATGCAGATTCTGCGTACCGCGCTCGCCCTCCTCCTCGTCGTCGTCCCGCTCGCCTCTCAAGAAGCGTGGTCATCCCACGAGCGTGATTTTCTGACGCGGATTCGCCGCCTCACGGTCGAAGGCCGCCGCGCCGGCGAAGGCTACTGGTCTCCTGACGGCAAGCGCATCGTGTTCCAGAGCGAGCGCGAGCCCGGCAATCCCTTCTATCAAATCTATGTGCTCGACTTGTCTTCCGGAGAGACCAAACGCATCTCGTCGGGCCTGGGCAAGACCACGTGCGCATTCTTCCGCCCGGGCAGCAGCGACATCCTGTTCGGATCGACCGACGCCGATCCGAAATCGAAGCAGCTGCAGGATGAAGAGAACGCGTTCCGCGCGTCGGGCAAAGAACGTCGCTACTCGTGGGACTACGACCCGGAGATGGACATCTACGCCTACAACGAGAAGACCGGAGCGAAGAAGCGCCTCACGACCGCGCGCGGCTACGATGCTGAGGGCAGTTATTCACCCGACGGTCAGTGGATTGTCTTCACGTCCATGCGCGACGCCTACAACCGGACGCTCACCGAAGCCGAGAAAAAACAGCTCGAAACCGATCCGAGCTATTTCGGCGAGATTTACATCATGCGCGCCGACGGTTCGGGACAGAAGCGGCTCACGCACGTCCCCGGGTACGACGGCGGCCCGTTTTTCACTCACGACGGCACGCGTGTCGTGTGGCGGCGCTTCGACGAGAAAGGCCTCATCGCCGACGTCTGGACGATGAAGCCGGATGGAACCGATCAGAGGCAAATTACAGACTTCGGCGCCATGAGCTGGGCGCCCTACGAACATCCCTCCGGCGATTACTTCCTGTTCGCATCGAACAAGCTGGGGTTCGAAAATTTCGAGATCTTCATGGTCGACACGGCGGGGACGAAGGAACCGGTGAGAATCACTTATTCGGACGGCTTCGACGGACTGCCCGTCCCGTCCCCCGACGGAAAGATGGTGGCCTGGACGTCGAGCCGGTCGGGCGGCTCGGCCGGTCAGCTCTTCCTCGCCCAATGGAACCACGAGAAGGCGCTCGAAGCGCTCAACCGCGCGCCGCTCAGAAAGCCGAGCAAGAAATCATGAAGCGTCGACCGGCCGCTGTTCTCGTCATCTCCGCCGCGACGGCACTGTGGGCACAACCTGGTCCCCGAGCGCTCGATTCGAAGACCAGAGTGCACGTCGAAGCGCTCGCCTCGGACGGCTTCGACGGACGGCTGACGGGATCGGCCGGCGAACGCCTGGCGGGCGATTACATCGTGACGCAGTTGCAGAAGATTGGCGCCAGGCCGCTGCCAGGCCGCAGCGATTATCGGCTGCCGTTCGAGTTCACGGCGGGCACCCGCGACGGCGGGTCGTCGATCTCGATAGCTTCCGGACCATCCGTAGCGTCCGGGGTGGTGTCTGGCTCTAGCCAAAGCTCGATGTCGCGCACAGAGGTGCAGGCGCTCTCCTTCTCCGACAATGCCGAGGTGACGGCCCCGGTCGTCTTCGCCGGGTACGGGCTCGTTGTTCCCGACAGCCAGGATTTCGGCTACGACAGCTACACCGGACTCGATGTGAAGGACAAGGTGGTTCTCGTCCTGCGCTACTTTCCGGAGGACGCCGACCAGAAGACGCGCGGCATTCTCGCCCGCTACTCCGACCTGCGCTACAAGGCAATGGCCGCGCGCCAGCACGGCGCCAAAGCCATGCTCGTCGTCACGGGCCCGCGTTCACCAAACGCGGGCGAAACAATTCCGATGAGCTTCGACACGGCGCTTGCCGGCTCGGGGATCGTCGCGGCGAGCATCAGCGGTAACGTGGGCAAAGCCATCTTCACCGGTGTCTCGGGCAAAACGTTGGAAGAAGTCCAGCGGTCGCTCGATTCGGGAGATCCGCACGTGACCGGCTTCGCCATACCGAACCTCTCGGTGACGATCCACACATTGGTCGAGCGTGAGAAGCAGACGGGCTACAACATCGCGGCGTATCTTCCCGCGACGATGGGAACGGCCTCTGTAGCCAAACCGTGGATCGCGCTCGGGGCGCACTACGACCATCTCGGACATGGCGGCAACGGTCTGTCGCTTGCCGGAAAAGAAGAGGCGGGCGGCATTCACCACGGCGCGGACGACAATGCCTCGGGCACGGCCGCCGTCCTGGCGGTCGGCGAGGCGATTTCCACGCAACCGCGTCATCGGAACGTCGTGCTGGATTTGGCGTTCGCAGCCAGGCCGCCCATCGTGCTCGACCAGCTGGCCGCCTATCTGAATTTCGACATGGTCGGGCGCATGCAGGATAACAAGCTCACGGTCCAGGCGACGGGTACGAGCCCGTTGTGGGCGAAGATCATCGAGCAGGCCAATGTCGTGGCCGGCTTCGACTTGCAACTGCAGCAGGATCCGTATCAGCCGACCGACGTCGCGACGTTCAACGAGGCGAGCGTCCCCAGCCTCAATTTCTTCACAGGCACGCACGCCGACTATCACCGCCCAAGTGATACAGCCAACAAGATCAACTACGAGGATCTGGACCGCGTGGTCGATTTCGCCGCGGCAATTACGCGCCGGCTCGAGGATCTCGACCAGGCGCCGCCATTCAGCAAAGTACAGCAGACTCAGCCGGGCGGAGGGCGGGCAGGCGTTCGTGTGTTCACGGGGACAATCCCCGACTATTCGACCGAGGTGAAGGGTCTGCTTCTGGGCGGCGTGATGGCCGGCGGGCCGGCCGAGCAGGCCGGGTTACAGAAAGGCGACGTGATCGTCGAGATCGCCGGGCAGTCCATTACCAACATCTACGACTACACCTACGCCCTCGAGGTTCTGAAGGTTGGTCAGCCTGCCAAGGTGGCCTATGTCCGTCTGGGCGAGCGGAAGGAAACGACGCTCACCCCCGCGGCACGGAAGTGAGCCGTCACCGTAGGGTAGGTAGACGCGGTGCCTAGCCCTCGGCGCGCACGTTGCCTGCGCGCGGGCCTTTGGCCGACTGTTCTTCGTCGAAGCTGACGCGCTGGCCTTCGTCGAGATCGTCGAAGCTTCCTTGAACCGAGCTCCGGTGGAAGAACCACTCCTGCCCGCCGTTGTCGCGGATGAACCCAAAACCCTTGTCGCGTGCCAGTCGCTTGATCGTGCCGGTCGCCATCGAGACTCCTTTTCGCGGTCGCAAGCGCTCGTGTGACGACGGGCGCGCGTGTTCACGGATAGCCATTTTAATATACACGTTTTCGACTTTTGGACAAGAAAAAGCGCTCCAACGGGCTGTACAGCTAACGGTCCTTGGTCCTTCGGCCCTGGGCCTTGGTCCGTCCCTGGTCCTTGGCGTCCTTGGTCCTTGGTCCTTGGTCCTTGGCGTCCTTTCACGAAATTGCGCGGGACCAGGCGCCAAGGACCAGAGACGACCAAGGACAAAGGACGGACAAAGGACGAAGGAGCAGGCACCAAGGACGTCAAAAACAGGCACTGGTCAGAACGCAAAGAGATTCTTGGCCACGACCCACACG
>QHWL01000320.1 GCA_003222555.1 Acidobacteriota bacterium
CGGTATTTCGGGCGCACATGACCGATTCCCGGCTGGCCTCTGACGCCGCGACGATCGGCACGATGGCGGACGAGTATCGCCGGCAATTGAAGGCACAGTTCTGCATCGTCACGGATCGCGCCGGCGGCTGGTCGGGGAGTCCAGGCTGGCCCTCCGGCGAGAAACCCTCGCGCGCCATGCAGTCGAGCATCGATGCGGCGCTCGCCGGCGGCCCGCACCGCGACATCCTCTCCATCCACGATCAGCTCTTTCTCGTCGTGTCGGAGCCCGCGCAGTTCGCGGCAGAAACGCTCGGCACGTTGACGGTCGGATACGCCCTCGACGATGCAGTGGCGGAAGAGCTCGCGCTCGTGACCCACTGCGAAGTCAATCTCGTGGCAGGCGAGCATCTGTGCGGCAGCAGTCTAAGCAAGCCAGGAAGGAGCGACCTCGCCGCCGTGCTCGTCAGCGGCAACCCGCGGGCCCACCATGGAATCTCGCTCGACGAACAGCGGGTCGGCGGCGTCCTTTACGTAACGGGAGGCTTTTCGCTGTTTGCAGACCGAGCGTCTGACGGCGTGGGGCGCTTGATCCTCTTGCAGGATTGGCAGCCGACGCAGCAGTACCTCGACCAGCTTCAGAGGCAGCTGCTCGAGAACGGTCTCGCGACCTTCGCGGTCGCGCTGGCCGCCGGTCTTGTCTTCAGCAAGCGCATGAGCCGCCCTCTCAAGGACATCGCCGCCGCGGCCGGCGACATCGCATCGGGCAACTGGGCCCGGCAGGTTCCGATTCGCGGAAGCGCGGAAGCGACAACGATGGCTGTGGCGTTCAACGAGATGAGCACCGGGCTTCGGCATTGGCACGAAGAAGCGAGGGACAAGTCGGAACGGCTTCAGAACTCCTACAACCGGTTTTTCTCGGTCACCGAGTCAGCCCGTGACGCCATCATCGCGACCGATCAGACTGGCGCCATCACGTTCTGGAGCAGGAGCGCTGGAATGATCTTCGGGTACGAAGAAGCCGAGGCGCTCGGTCGGCCGCTGACGCGATTCATCGCGGAACCCGATCGACAGGCGTATCTGGAGGCACTGACGGCGATCGGATTGGGCGGATCCGGCAATACATTTGGACGCACGATTGAGATCGTCGGTGCTCGGAAAGATGGCAACCAGTTCCCGATCGAGCTTTCCGTCTCGGCGTGGCAGGCGGCGGAAGCGACCAACTTTACCGTGGTCGTGCGCGACGCCACCGAACGCAGGCAGGCCGAAGGAGTGCTCCGCCAGCGCGAGGACCAATTGCGACAGGCTCAGAAGATGGAGGCGATCGGCCGCCTGGCCGGGGGGGTTGCCCACGACTTCAATAACCTGCTCACGGCGATCCGGGGGTATGGCGAACTGCTGCTCGAAGCCTTGGACCAAAGCGACTCGCGGCGGACCGACGCCGACGAGATCATCAACGCGGCCGACCGCGCTGCCGGCCTGACCCGTCAGCTCCTCCTCTTCAGCCGCCGTCAGGTGCTGACGCCTCAGGTCCTCGCGATCGAAGAGATCGTCGCTCGAACGGAAAACATGCTGCGCCGGCTGATTGGCGAAGACATCGAGCTCACCTTCGTGAGCCAAGCCGGCCTCGGAAGCGTACGCGGCGATCCCGGTCAAATCGAGCAAGTGCTCGTCAACCTGGTCGTCAACGCCCGCGATGCGATGCCCTCCGGAGGCAGGATTCACATCGAGCTCGATCAAGTCGAACTCGATGGAGGCGCGGGTGAGAGCCGTGCCGCCGGGGCGACTGGCCGTTACGTGAGGCTCTCGGTCGCCGACACGGGCTCTGGAATGACCCCCGACGTCGTGGCGCAAATCTTCGAGCCGTTCTTCACGACGAAGGACGAAGGCAAAGGCACGGGGCTCGGTCTGGCGACCGTCTACGCCATCGTCCAGCATGGCGGCGGGACCATCGAAGTGGAGAGCCAGCCCGGCGCAGGCCCGACCTTCCGGATTTGTCTGCCCCAGGTCGCCGACCTAGACGCCGTGGAAGTGCCGCACCGGGATGTCCGACCGGCGTCACGGGGCGTGGAAACGATCCTGCTCGTCGAGGACGACGAGCGCGTCCGCGCGCTCGTCGGCAGCGTGCTGAGAAAGAGCGGCTATCTCGTTCTGGAGGCAGCGCAAGGCGAGCCGGCGCTCGACATCGCGCGAGCCTACGCCGCGCCGATCCACTTGCTGCTGACCGACGTCGTCATGCCCGGCATGAGCGGCCGTGTGCTCTCCGAGCGGGTCACGTCGCTCAGATCGGAAACGCGCGTCCTCTTCATGTCGGGCTATTCCGACGACGCGATGCTGCGGCACGGCATCGAGGCCGGGTCGCAGTTCCTCCAGAAGCCGTTTTCGATTGACGCCCTGGCGGCCAAGATCCGCGAAGTGCTGGAGGCGGACGTCGCCGTGTAGTCTGAGCGCGACCGAGACCTCTTCGCGCTCACTCGGTCCTTTGTCCTTCGGCCTTGGTCCTTGGTCCGTCTTTGGTCCTTGGCGTCCTTCGTCTTTGGTCCTTGGTCACTTCCCGTGATTCGCGTGAGAACCATGCGCCAAGGATCAAGGACACCAAGGACCAAGGCCGAAGGACGACGATGATCCACACGCCCCCGACCGCCTATCACCTATAATGGCCGCACACGACGGGGCCTTCTAGGCCGGTACTGGTTCAAGACCGCGTTGGCGTGATGGAACAAGATCGAGTTCGCCGGCTGGCGGCTTTCGCCCTCCTGGCGGCGATGGTCGCCGGCACATCGATGGTGTTCGCCCAGCGCATCTGGGTAGGCGGCGGAGGCTTCCGTCGCACGCCGCCCAAGTGGGCGGTGCACGAGAGCTTCGACGGCTCGTTCAACTACTGCCGCGGGTTCTACACGAGCGATCGTCGCGAGGCGGGCGGGACGGGCTGGGACACCGACTTTCCGGGTGCCGACAACAACTTCTCAGTCCGCTTCGCCGAGTTGACGATGGTCAACGTCAGGGTGGATGAGACCGGTCAGCCCGACCATGTCGTCCTGCGGTTGACCGATCCGCTGCTCTACCACTGCCCCATCCTGTTCATGGAAGACGTCGGCACGATTCATTTCACCGACGAAGAAGTCGAGCATCTGCGCGCGTTCCTTCTCAAGGGTGGGTTCCTGTACGTGGACGACTTCTGGGGATCGCGGGCCTGGATTCAGTGGGCGCGCGAGATCGGCCGGGTGCTGTCGCCGGACCAGTATCCGATTTTCGACATCCCGATCGATCACGCGATCATGCACACGCTTTATGACGTGAAGAAGATCGAGCAGGTCTCCGCGATTCAGTTCTGGAGCAGGAGCCGCGGCAGCGTGTCCGAGCGCGGGCTGGACAGTCCACACGCCAACTTCCGCGGTATCGCCGACGAGCGCGGGCGGCTGATGGTTGTCATGACGCACAACACCGACATCTCGGACACGTGGGA
>QHWL01000321.1 GCA_003222555.1 Acidobacteriota bacterium
CCGAATCCCACGCCGGCGGCCGGTGTGGCCGCGCCGCTCCCCGCGCGAGCGATCGTTGTGGCCGCGCCGAGCGCCAAGCCGGCGGTCGTAGTAGCCGGGCCGATCCCCGCTCCGGCGCCCGATCGATCGTCGACGCCTGCGTTTCTAGCGCCGTCCGCGGCCGTGCAAGCGCCGCCGCCGCCGCAACCGCCTGCGGCCGACCAGCCCGGCGCCGCCCGGACGCCGGGGCGCTTCACGGGCCACCCCGTGAGCCTCGATTTTCAAGGCGCCGATCTGCGGGCCGTGCTCCGCACCTTTGCCGAGATCAGCGGCCTCAACATGGTCATCGATCCGGCCGTGCAAGGGACCGTCGACGTCGCGCTGCGCGATGTGCCGTGGGATCAGGCGCTCGACATCATTCTCCGCGCCAACAAGCTCGGCTACCTCGTCGACGGCACCATCGTGCGCATCGCGCCGTTGTCGGCGCTTGCCGACGAAGAAAACCAGAGGCGGAAGCTCACCGACGAGCAGGCGCTCGCCGGCGAGCTCCGCGTGCTCACCAAGACCCTGAGCTATGCGAAAGCCGAGGAGCTGAGGGATCTGCTGACCAAGAGCGCGCTCTCGCCGCGCGGGACAGTCCAGGTCGATCCGCGGACCAACACGCTCATCATCACGGATCTGTCCGACCGGCTCACCACGGCGAACGACCTCATCGCCACGCTCGATCGAGCGCAGCCGCAGGTCGAAATCGAAGCGCGGATCGTCCAAGCGACCAAGAATTATGCGCGAGCCTTCGGCATTCAGTGGGGCTTCAACGGCCGCGTCGATCCCACCCTCGGCAACACCACAGGCCTGGCGTTTCCCAACAACGGCAGCCTGGGCGGGCGAGTAGGGGTGCAGGGTCCGGGAGCGACATCGACCGCGGTGAATCTCCCGGCTTCGGCTCCGTCGAGCGCGGTGGGGCTGGCGCTCGGCGCGATCAACGGCGCGTTCAACCTCGACGTGGCGCTGACGGCGGCCGAAAGCACCGGGAACGTTCACATCATCTCGTCCCCGCGAGTGTCGACGACCAATAACAACGAGGCAGAGATCACCCAGGGCACCCAGATTCCGATTCAGACCATCGCCAACAACACGATCACTGTCACCTTCAAAGACGCGGCGTTGACGCTCAAGGTCACGCCGCAGATTACGAGCTCCAATACGGTGATCATGAAGATCTCTCTCGAGAACGCCGTTGCCGACTTCAGCAAGGCCGTGAACGGTATTCCGCCGATCAACACGCAGAGGGCGATCACCCAGGTGCTCGTCAGCGACGGCCAGACGACGGTCATCGGCGGAATCTATGCGAGCAATCAGGCGGTCAAGAACGACAGCACCCCGGGAATCAGACGGATTCCCCTTATCAAGTGGCTGTTCAAGCGGGACGATATCGCCGATTCCAGTTCGGAGCTGCTCATCTTCATCACGCCGCGCATCATCAAGAGTTAGGGACGACCGGTATGCGAATGATTCGACAGGCTCTCGCGGTGGCCGCCCTCGTCGCGGCGACGACGTCGTGCGGCGACGTGATCCGTCAAGGCCGCTCACCTGTGTACCTGGTCATCTCCACGTTGCAGGCCGCGCAGGGCAATCACGTCAGCCAGTTCGGCAACGGCCTGTCGTCCGACGTCCTCACCCTCGTCACCTCGCCGGCGCCCTGCACAGACACCCAACCGTGTCAGGTGGTGTTCGGAGACGTCGGTCAAGCGGTGCTGCGCATCTCATTGAAAGACATCGGAACCACCGCGATCGTGGCGGCGCCGACGGCGAATAACGAAGTGACCATCACGCAGTACCACGTCAGCTACCGGCGGGCAGACGGAAGGAATACACCCGGTGTCGATGTCCCGTACGCATTTAGCGGGGCGATGGCCGGCACCGTGCCAGCCACCGGCACGCTCACGCTGGGGTTCACGCTCGTGCGGAACATCGCAAAACAAGAATCTCCCCTTGTCCAGCTCATCAACAGCCCGAACATCATCTCGACGATCGCCGACGTCACCTTTTACGGCCACGACCAGGTCGGAAACCAAGTGAACATTACCGGGTCGATAGACGTCGCGTTCGGCAACTTTGGGGACTAGACCATGGGAAAGCGCTTCACTGTCGCATCGGCGTTTCTCGTCGCACTGGCTTTCAGCGCGACGTGCGGCGTTCATCAGACCGAAGCGCCGGCCCTGTCGGGGCCGTCGGAGCTGGCGATGTCGGTACTGCCCACAGCGATTCCCGACAGCATCAGCCAGGACGGCGCGTCGCAGTCCTCCATCACGGTGTTGGTCCGCGATGCCAACGCAAGACCGATTCAGGGGCTTGCGATCCGGCTCGAGATGTCGGTCGGTGGCACCGTTCAGGACTTCGGAACGTTGTCGTCGCGCACGATCGTGACCGGATCCGACGGCAAGGCCTTTGCCATCTACACAGCGCCGCCTGCGCCTCCGCCCTCCGTTGGTGGATCCAGCACTTTTGTGCAGATCATCGTGAGGCCGATCGGGGCCAACGCACAGGTTTCGAGCCCGACCGCCGGACCCGCCTCGATCCCGTTCAGCGTCGACATCCGGCTGGTACCGCCGGGCGTGATCCAGGCGCCGGCCGGAGCGCCGACGGCCTCGTTCAACATGTCGCCGACGCCGGTCGTCACGGACGCGCCTGTCACGTTCGACGCATCCACCAGCACGCCAGGTGCGGGCGCGACGTCGATCGCGTCGTACGCGTGGACGTTCGGTGACGGCACTTCAGGTACCGGCCGCACGGTCTCGCACACGTTCACAACGGCGGCGACGTTCAACGTGACTCTTACCGTCACCAACGATCGCGGGCTCTCGGCCTCTTCGACCGTGCCGGTCACGGTCGGCTCGCCGCCCGCCGCGTCGGCATCGGCGCCGACCGCGAAGTTCACCTCCTCGCCGACCTCGCCCGCGGTGAACCAGAGCGTCTTCTTCAACGCGTCCTCGTCGACTCCGGCGGCTGGTCACACGCTGAAGACTTATGCCTGGGACTTCGGCGACGGGACCGGCGGGACGGGCATGACGCCCACGCATGCGTACGCGCAGTCCGGCGGCTTCAACGTAACCCTCATCGTGACCGACGACGCTGGCCAGACTGGGACGACCAGCGCTGGTGTGACCATCTCCTCCGCCAGCGGCGGCGGTGGCGCGACGATTGCGGCGTTCAATTTCTCGCCGACGACGCCAAGCGCTCTCCAGCCCGTCTTCTTCAATGCGGGCACGTCAAGTGCTGCGACTGGCCATACGCTGACGACATACGACTGGAATTTCGGCGACGGGACCTTGCTCAGCGGGCCGACCATCTCGGCCACTCATACGTTTGGGGCCGCGGGCACGTTCACGGTGACCTTGAAAGTCACCGACGAAATCGGCCAGTCGGGGACGGTCGCATTGCCAGTGACTGTAGCGGTGGCGGGCTCGGGCAGCCTGAAGGCCGATTTCTCAATCTCCCCGACCGACCCACAGAGCGGTCAATTGGTGACGTTTAACGCAAATCTTTCGTCGCCCATCGCGTCGATTACGTCCTATGACTGGGACTTCGGTGATGGCACGGTCATTAACGGTCAAACGAGTTTCCTGACCAGTCACACCTACTTCACGTTCTTTGGGAATTCCTATACGATCAATTTGACCGTTCACGACAATACCGGCCGTGTCGCCACGACCACTCATACTCTGACCGTCACCCTTGGCACTGACCCGGTCGCAAGGTTCACAGTGTCCCCGTCACCGGCGGCCGTCGGCGCGGTCGTCACCTTTGACGGCTCGGCATCGACCGCGTCCGTGTTCCCTGCGC
>QHWL01000322.1:0-200 GCA_003222555.1 Acidobacteriota bacterium
CTCGATGGTTGAACGGTAGGCGGCTTCACCATCTTCCCTTTCGAGCGCCTCTCACGAAACGCCTTGCTGGAGATGCATTGACCCTTGGGCGGGCCTGGATGAGGCGCCGGGGTGTCGAGTTGAACTGCCCGTCCATGGCCCTCCTCGTGGCACGCAGACGGGGCGCGAGTTGAATGCTACTACCACGTCAGCTGGACGCC
>QHWL01000322.1:250-4575 GCA_003222555.1 Acidobacteriota bacterium
CGCCTACTGTGCCTGTCGCTGCCCCAACTTGACAACGCCCTGCGAATAGTCATGCGTTGGCAGCCTCAGGGAGACTTTTGTCTGCCTCATGGCAGTATCTCTCACACAATGACGCCACTCCCGCCTGGCGACGCGGCGGCGTTCGTGCAGCGGATACGCGTGATGCCCGGGCCTCGACCTTCGATTCACGAGCTGAGTGCTATCGCTGAGGCCGTGGCGCGCGCCACGGACTTGCAGGCCGCGTTCCACACGTTGATAACCGAGGTTGCCGGGAGGCTGCGCACGCGTGCGGGTATCTTTCAACGGATCGACCGTGGATGGGTGCTCATCGCCCAGACGCGAGGCGGATTGCGCGTGTCGGTCTCGGACTTACACTTGGCTTTAAGCAATGTTTCGTCGGACGATCGAACCGCTCCCGTGGACTTGCAGCCCTGCGGCGAAGGCGTCTGGACGGCGCTATCGCTAAAGGATCCAGACGGACCGTCGATGGCCATGCTGTTGGCCGTCAACTGGACGATTCTGGACGACATGTTGACCCCTTTCGCCATGTTGCTGTCGTTCGCGCTCAGGCGCGTTCGGGAGCGCGACGTCCGACGAAGCGCGGAACGGCTGCTGGGTGACGGATACGCGATGGCTCGCCGCCTGAGCCGGCTAGATAGCCTGGAAATCGTCTACCAGCGCATCGTCGAGCAGGTGTCACGGACGGTGGAAGCGGACCGCGTTGCGCTCGCCTTGTACCGGCCGGAGGAAGATCGCCTCGCCATCGCGGCAACGCACGGTTATCCGGCATCAGTGGTCAAAGACGTCCGCATCGAACCGGGCTCCTGGGTGATTGGTCACGTGTACGCCTCCGGACGGCCCGTTACGGTGCCGGACATCCGCCAGATACCCGGGATGTCGCTTGAGCGCGTGCAGTACCGCACTTTTTCTTTTGCCGCGGTGCCGATGTTCGCTGGCACCGAGACGGTCGGTGTTCTGAGCGCTACTGACAAGAGAGATGGCTCCACGTTCGACAGCGAGGATACTGTGGCGTTGAGGACATTCAGCGCGTTCGCCTCGCTAGGGCTGATGGCGGCACGGAGCGACACAGAAGTACGTCGGCTTGCGTACGCAGCCACCGTTGATTCGTTGACGGGATTGTTCAACCGGCCCTATCTTGATGCGCGGCTCCACCAGGAAGTCGAGCGTGCCAGACGTGGTGCGAGCTCGCTCACGGTGTTGATGGCTGATATCGATGACTTCAAGACGATCAACGACACGTACGGGCATCAGGTCGGCGATGCGGTCCTTCAGGAGGTCGGCGGCATTCTTCGATCCGCGGTGCGCATCTTTGACGTCTGCTCTCGGTACGGCGGCGACGAGTTCGCCATTCTGATGCCGAGCAGCGATCAGTCGAGCGCGGCCGCGTGCGCCGAACGGATCCGACAGCGGGTCTCTGAGTATCACACCGGAGCCGAGGGCCGTTCTCCTCTTCCCGGGCTGACAATGAGCATCGGCGTGGCGGTCATCGAAACAGGAGATGCACCGGCGGATCTCATCCGTCGAGCTGACCGACGCCTGTATCTGGCGAAGGCCGAAGGCAAGAATCGCGTGCGGGCGAACGATGTCGCGCCTGATTGATATGAGTGAATGGAACGATCAGCATAGCTCGGCGGCCACTGGGGCGCGCGAGATCGGACTCTCGTACGTGCTCATCGCCGACGCAAACGTTCAGCGGACTGCGGCGTGCCTCAAATTGATGAGGCCGTTCAACGTTGGTGCGCTTGTCGCACGCGACGGAGAGGAAGCCATCCGCGTTCTTGAACGTTTCGGTCCGCCCATTCTTCTAATCACCGATCTTTCGTTATCCCGAAAAGACGGGTTCGCTGTCATAGAGGCGTTGCGCAGCGTCGATCGGACGCGCGCCGAGATCATCGCGTGGTCATCTTTTCGAGAACTCAGAGAGTTTGCGGCGCACCGTTTCGCGGGCTTGAACGTCCGAGTCTTCGGCCGCCCAGTCGCGCCCGCCGTGGTGGGTAGCGCGATCGAGCGCGCACTTCGAAGCCGTGCGGCTGCGAACAGATCTTCTGGCTCATCTTCTGGCCCGGGCGCCGAGGATGTGTACCAGGCGATGACAGAGCTTTCGGAAAGAGCGCGGCAATTGTGCGGGACCGCCGGCGTTGCTGTGTATCTGAGAGCATCCGGAGATATGAAGTTTCGAGCATCCGTCATCTGGACATCCGATGAGCCGATTCCGCACTCTCCGTATCACATTCCCCGCGTATTCGACTGGATTCTCGAAACGGGCGAGGCACTAGTATTGCCCGATCTCGTTACCCAACCTCTCTCCGATACCCCGATGTCGACGTTGCAAGATGTCGTGCGTGGGCTCGTGGCTGTTCCCATCGTGAGCGACGACCGGCAGGTTGTCGGCACGATCTGCGTGTTCGACGTCAAACCGCTCACCTTAGGGCTCGCCGAAGTGGATGCGCTCAAGGCGCTCGGTCGCGGTGTCTCGGTTGGCTCAACTACGGCTTCGGCCGGCCCTGGGATTGCCGATCAGCCGCCGGGCGGCCCGGCGCCGGCTGTCAGTCACCCGGATGATGCAGCCGCAACATTGTCGCTCGATACCCCCTCGATCGAGGCGCTCGATCACGGTGTCTCGGTTGGCTCAACTACGGCCTCGGCCGGCCCTGGGACTGTCGATCAGCCCCCGGGCGGCCCAGTGCCGGCTGTCAGTCACCCGGATGATGCAGCCGCATCATTGTCGCCCGATGCCCCCTCGATCGAGGCGCTCGATCAGGGTGTCCCGGTTGGCCCGGCTGCCACTCCGGTCGTCTCCGAAGCAGGCGATCAGTTGCTGCGCGGTCCAGATCCGGCTGGCAGCCACCCGGATGATGCAGCCGAATCACCGTCTCTTGATTCACACACGGCGCTGCTTGACCGGCGTGGCGGCTATTTCGCTATCGCGCGCGAATTGGCCCGCGTGCGGCGTGAACAGCGACAGCTGAGCGTCGTCTTGTTCGGTGTGGGTACGCTCAGCCGTACGGATGGCGCCCCGGTGACTGGATCGACCCAGGATCTGCTCGATGCCGTGCGCGAGACACTGACGGAAGGAATTCGAGGTTCCGACCTGGCCATTCGGTGGAGCCGAGAGGAGCTTCTGCTCGTTCTCCCTGGTCTCAGCGCCACGCAAGCACGCCCGGTCGCCGAGCGTGTGCGTGCCGCAATGCAGGCAGGAGCGAGGCACCGCGTCGCGGTCTCGGGCGGCGTGGCCGAACTATTGGCAGACGAGACTTTTGAATCGGTCGTGGCCCGAGCGGGCGAGATGGTACGGTTCGCCAGAGAGCACGGCCATAACCGCGTCGCGTGACTATCGACACTCGGACATCAGATAGCGCTGTGTACGTAGAACGGTCAGCAGCCCACACCGAGTGTGTCCACGGGCGTGCCTACGCTGTTCGGGCTACGAGTAGAAACTGATGGATGGCGGGATGCTTAGATGCGACAGCCGCGACGATTTGCGCCCGTGCCCCAGTTTCCGACCAATCGAGTTCCATCGTGATCGGGAGGCGAGTGGCGCGTGTGAACGCGTCCCAGTAGAGCTGAGGCGCGGGCGCGAACGCCGAAAGCGGTTTGTGATCATGGCGGCGATCGTAAGCGATGTGCGCGCGCACTATCTTCAAGAGCGTATCGATGGCCGACTCGAGCGTACTCCCTTCGGCCGCAAGATCGTGCTCTAAGCCTCGAGCCGTCCACGTACGGTGTGTTTCGGGGAACACAAGGATTCGAAGACGGCAGGCCACTATGCCCCACCTATCGGCGGAAAGAGCGCGAGCAGTAGCCCCCGATGACGGGGTGCTGGTCCGCCAATGGTCCTGATGAACACGATCTATGATGACTTCGTGTCGGCGCTATATACTTACGGCTCAGCAGTTTACGGATAGATGGTATCAAGATTGCCCTTCGGATTGTCAAGTTGGAAGCGGCGGCTGGCAGAGTAGGCGGATTACAAGCCATCCGGCTGGCTTGCTCGGTGGGAGTCACCCCGGCCAATTTGCGAAAAGTCGTGCGTGAAGTCTAATTGCTAGTCAGCGGCCAGCAGACAGCGGCTTCTCAGCAGACCCGTAGATGGAGTGTCTCTCCGTCATCTCCGACACTTGAATCAAACCGGTGAATCGACCATCGGCCTGGACATGTTGTCGCATTGCTTCCCGAATCGCGCGCTCGATCCAATCATTGTGAATCACCATCGGTATCGCGGTGCGTGCGAATCGTCTCGGAAGCAGGCGGGAACCTTCGGTTCACCCTACCTCGAGCTCGATGGCAATGCGTTGTTCTCGCCG
>QHWL01000323.1 GCA_003222555.1 Acidobacteriota bacterium
CGAGAAATCCTTGGGCATTTCTTCTCTGCTGCCTCCGCGGTCTCGGCGTTGAACGTGATTTCACAATCTCTAACGACCTGCGCCACGCGTTGTGACTGACGCTGGCATTCGCGCGTTACCGTCGCCTCGGGTGACCGGACGCTTCTATTACGGCTGGATCGTGCTCGGTGTGGCCGCCCTGGCCATGGTCGGCGTGTTGCCCGCGCGCAGGCAGGGACTCGGCCTCATCACGGAGACTAAAGTCCTGCGCTACGGTCCCCCCGCTACGGCCTGGAGCGCAAGATCGGTGACGAGTATCGGCGGTACCGCGCGCGGGTGCGCCGGTGGGTTTGAGCGCCGCTCAACCCTTCGCTCCAGGCGTCCGTGTGCCGATGGAGTACAGGAACTTCGTCGTGCGGATGAAAATCTGGCCTTCCGAGATCGCCGGCGAGCTGAGCGTATAGTCGTCGAAATCGTTCTCGGCGAGGACCTGGAATGTCGGGCCGGCCTGAACGACGCTGGTGAGCCCGTCTTCATTCGTGACGTAGATCTTCCCATCGGCCAGCACCATTGATCCGCTGTAGGTGGCGGACCGGAGCCGCTTCCGGCCGTACACTTCGCGGCCCGTCTTCGCGTCGAGACACCACATGATGCCGCGATCGTTCACGACATACACATAAGTTCCATCGGTGACGGGCGTCGGCACGTCCGGTCCGTTGTTGAACGACCAGAGCACGTGCGACCTGGTGACGTCGCCTCGCCCGCCGGCCTTCAGCGCCAGCATCGGCCGCTCGAGCGACGGCGCGTAGATCATTTCTCCGAACACGACCGGCGAAGCGACAATGCGATTGTTCCTGTCGTTGGAGGGATTGAGTCCGTTGGCCCGCCACAGCTCCTTTCCGGTGTCTGGATCGTGACCGGTCACGACATCGGCGCCGGTGACGACGATCTCTGTGCTGGTACCGTAGCGCAGCAGCGCGGGGGTGGTGTACGCGTCGAGCGATTCGGATCGGGCCTGCGTGGGCCGCTCCACGCGCCAGATGGTCCTGCCGTTCGCCTTGCTGATGCGGAGCACGTACGACGGGTCGCTCGTCCTCCATCCGTGCAGCACTGCAACGTACAGAGAATCCTCGTACAGCAACGGTGACGCGCCGTACTCGTACTGCATACCGAAGCGGCCGTAGTCCTTTGGGATGTCGCGCGTCCAGATCTCGTTGCCGTCGAAATCGAACGCCTTCAGGATACCGGTGCCGGTCATCACCCACCCGTTCCGGCCGTCGGTGACCGGCGAGGGGGACGACATGTTCTGCTTACGCCTCTGCATGTTTCCGCTGGCGAGGCGTCGTTTCCAGACGGCAACGCCGCGCGTACGGTCGACGGACCACAGGTACAAATCGCCGCGCTCGGCGATGTTCAGGAAAATGCGATCGCCCCAGACGATCGGGGTCGATGCCGAAAACTCCGGCAGCGCCAGCTTCCAGGCGATGTTGTCGGTCGCCGACCAGCGGATCGGCAGATTGTGCTCGCCGCTCAGGCCATTAAGCGACGGCCCACGCCACTGAGGCCAGTTCTCTGCCCCGGGAACGGCAGCGGCGGCGCCGCTCAGCAGGACGATGACCAGCGCCAGTCGCTTCGGCATCAGCTCTCCCTCCAAGTCAATCCCGGCCAAACACAACGATCAACGCAGAGCGCGCTGAGCTCGCAGAGAACAAATAGGGAAAATCCTCTGCGTGCTCTGCGGCCTCTGCGTTGTTCGTCACCCACTAGTCCGCCCGCAATGCACCGACGAGCGGCGCCGCGAGCGCGGCTCGCGTCGCGACGATCGACGATACCAACGCGGCCGCCACCACGGCCACCAGCAGCAATCCGCTTCCCCCGATCGGCAGCCTCCCGCCGCGCTCCACCGCCGCGGGCGCGATCGCAACGAGCGCACACACCGTGCCGATGACGAGCCCCCAGCCGACGAGCAGTGCGTTTTCGGCGAGGACGATCGCAAAGACGTGCGCGCGCCGGTAGCCGACCGCCCCGAGCAGCGCCAGCTCGCGGCGCCGCTCCAGCACGTTCCGCAGGACGACCGCGGCCAGCCCGATGGTACCGACGAGCAAGCCGAGCCCGCCGAGTGTCTGGAACGTCGAGAGGTATGTGTTCTCCACCCGGTGAAACTGGGCGAGGCGCCCGGTTGTAGACACGGCGTCAGCGCCGAGATCGTCCGCGCCCTGCTCGATCGCGGCCGCCACCTGTTCGGCGCGCGCCGCCGGCGCGTCCACCAGCAAGAACCGGAACCCCTCCTCCTCGGGAAACAGCTTCCTGAAATTCGCGTCCGACATCAGCAGCTCGCTCTGAAAGATGCTATCGGCCAGCGCGGCGACGAGCCTCAGCCGCACTTCCGACGTGCCGCGGTGGATGACGATGTCGTCGCCGAGCTTTTTGTGAAGCACGTAGGTCATCGAGTTCGAATCGGCAATCACGGGAACGACGGAGCTCGCCGCCTCGGCTGGCATCTCGCGGTCCAGCAGCAGCCAGGGGTTGGTGCGCTCGGCGGCGGTCGCGGTGAGCGAGCCCTCGAATCGGAAGCGACCCGCGTCGGCGAACCGCCGGCTCACGCCGAGCACGCGCGGATTCCGCGGCTCGTACAGATTCAAACAGCTCGCATCGTCGCCCGGCAGCAGACGGAACGGGTCGATCGTCACGTCGTCGAACGCCGTGAGCCCGAGCGCCTCGCGGCCTTCGCGGCCGTTCGCATCGTGCACGATGGGCAGCATCAGCTCGACGAGCAGCGGATACCCGCCGACGCCGGACTGCCGGTCTGTCACCGGCGGATCGTCACGGCGGAACGCGCCCACCGAGATGAGAATGAACGTCGCAGACGCGATGACGCCGATCGCGAGCACGCTGCGGCCGGGCCGATCGGCCGCGTTGCGAAGGCCGAGGCGCGAGACCGCGGGAAAGCCGCGGCCTCCGAGCCACGATCGCGGCCGCCGCCGCAGCCACAGAGCCAGCAGGCAGAGACAGGCAACGAGCATGGACGTACCGGCCCCGAAGAAGGCGCCCGTCCGATCCAGCGCGCCCAGCGCGGTCGCCGTCGCGAGGCCAGCGCCGAGGACGCCGAATCCGATGCCGCTGATGAGCGAAACACCCGCGCGCCGGCTGTGCCTGGTCGGATCGACTGGCTCATCGCCGGCCAGTCTCCCGGCAAGCAGCCTGCGCTCAGACAGGCGCGCCAGACCGCGGAGCGTCCACCAGATGCAGACCATGGCCGCCGCAATGACGGCCGCGGCGCCTGCCAAGAGCGAAGTCGGCGTCACGTGTACGACGGCGCCGCTCCACCAGGTGCGCAGACCGGCCATCATCAGAGCCGCGTACGCCACCGCTCCGGCGATGCCCATCGCGCTGCCAATCGCGGCCAACACCAATCCCTCGGTGAGGAACAGCCGCCGAACGGCTCGCGCGGAATATCCGACCGCGCGAAGCAGGCCGACCTCGCGCGCCCGCTGCTCCACGCCGAGCCTGAAGAACAGTGCCGCAAGCAGCAGCGCCGACAGCACGAGGAAAAAGCTGAAATACGTGAAGTACTCGCCGAAGTCGGTCGCGCCGCGCGACGCGCGAAGCCCTTCGGCGCGGACGTTCACCACAGAGAAGCCCGTTGCCAGCGGATCCAGCGCGGCGCGCAGGCCGATCGTGAACCGATTGCCCGCATCGATCAACGATTCGCCGGGCGCCGGCGCGATTCGCATCGAGGTCCGGTCGCCGTAGCGCGATCGCCACAGCGCCTGTCCGGTCGCAAACGGAATGAACGCTTTCGGCGTCGTGCGGTACTTTTTCCAGTAGTCCTCGTCGACGCGCCGCACGCGGTGGAGATCGATCGGAAACGGCGGGTCCCAGTCGCCGAGCGTTTCCGAATCGGTGATGCCCGGGTACACGGGCGCCAGATCGCGATCGGAGGCCGCCCCCTCGATCGGGACAACTGCTGCGATCCGAAAGTCCGCCGTGCGCCGCAGCAGGCGTCCGGGCTCTTCCCAGACGTAGTACTCCAGCGTCAACGGATCCCCGACCCTCACGCCCAGATCACGCGCCGACCAATCGTTGATGACAATGGGCGGCGGCTCTGTCGACGAGCCGGCGACGGCGGCCGCACCGGCGATCGGGCCGAGATCGGTGGCGGCCACGAGCGAGTACGGGATCTCGCGGCTTCCGCTGCGCAGGCTATTGGCCAGGTAGGTGAACACGGGCTGCGCGTTGGTCCCCGACTGCGCGGCCGCCCGATCGGCCGCGTTCGCGCGACCCTCGTCGAGCACTCCAGCAGCGCTTTCGAGCGCCAGGACGCCTCGAGACTCGATCGGCCGCACGGTTAACCCGAGGTCGTCGAGGGCGGCCCTTCGTCGGATCAACGCGTTGAGTGTCCCCGGCGCGTCCAAAGGACCCGCCCTACTCACGGATGCCGGGGCGATCGGACCTGCTCCACGTTCACCGGTGGCACGCGGGCCGGACCCTGTGGGTCCGCCGGCGAGATCCTTGCGGTCCGACACGAGCAGCGTGTTCACGCGGCCGTGCAGATCGAGATCGTCCTGCAGTCGCTTCAGGGCCACGAACACGGCGCGGACCTCTCCCTGCTGCGGCCTGAGCGAAAACTCACCGAGCTGCGCCGATCCGGCGATTCCGCCGACCGTGAGGCGCAGAGTGTGCCCGCGGTCGTCTTTACGACCGTGCAGTGATTCAAGAGGAATGTCGGTCGGCCGTTCGATGCGCACCAAAATGGTGCCGCCGGCCGTCGCGCCAATGTCGGACGCCAGCGCTCGGCTGACGAGCGCAGTCCGGTCGTCGAAGTTGCGCGGAGGGCTCAGGCCATGGAAGCGCCAGAACCGTTCGTCAACGCCGTAGACCGCCACCCGCGACGCGCGGTGGCCGCTCGCCTGCTCGGTGACCAGTCCCTGGACAACGATCAGCGGACAGATCGCGTCAAACGCTGGCCCAAATTCATCGTCTTTTTGAAGGTCTTCGGCGAGGACCTCGCGGAAAAATCCGGTCGAGACGACCCCTCGGTCCGTCCGGCCGAGTTGCATCAACAGCAGATCGCGCAGGCTGCCGCGCACCGAGTCGCCGACGAGGAGCGCCCCGGCGAGCACCGCCACGGCCGTGGCAACGCCCAGCACCACCGCCGCGTGCGTGCGCCAGTAGAACGCAAGGCCTCGAAGCACCAGCCGGCTTGGCTGCATCTCTCCCTCAGTTCCAAAACTATCACGATCGGCGAAGTTGCCGATCGACCAGCTCGAATCGAATCGGCAATTTCGCGGCCAGCGCGGCGCTGTGGGTGACGACCACCAGAATCGTCTGCTGGCGGCGGTGCAGGTCGAGCAGCAGCGATGCCACGTTCTCGGCTGCGGCGCGATCCAGATTGCCGGTCGGCTCGTCACAAAGCACGAGCCGCGGCTGCCTGATGAGCGCCCGTGCGATCGCCACCCGCTGCCGCTCGCCGCCCGACAGCTCACCCGGTCGATGATCGACTCGATCGGCGAGGCCCACCTGCGCGATGAGGTCGCGGGCTCGCTGGGTGGTTTGGTTTCCACCTCGCTCCGCCGAGAGCTCGGC
This sequence comes from Acidobacteriota bacterium, assembly GCA_003222555.1. Taxonomy (GTDB): domain Bacteria; phylum Acidobacteriota; class Vicinamibacteria; order Vicinamibacterales; family CAVVIG01; genus JAHFUJ01. Next base: position 5,566 of record QHWL01000323.1, read on the forward strand.
TGCGGGAGCGACCAGCGTCGGGATCAGAACATTTTCGAGAATCGAACACTGCGGCAGCAGGCAGTGGTCCTGGAAGACGAACCCGATCGCGGTATTGCGGAACGCGGCCAGTTCGTCGGCCCCGAGCTGAAACGGGTTGCGCCCGTCGAGCGTCACGGTACCGGAGGTCGGGGGCTCGAGCGCGCCCAGGAGATACAGCAGCGAGCTCTTGCCGCTGCCGGATGGTCCCATGATGGCCGCCGCCTCGCCGGGCGCGAGCGCGAACGACACGTCGCACAGCACGGGCAACGGTCCGCGCGGTGTCGGGTACTCTTTGCTGAGATTCGCGACTCGTAGCATTTTTTACGCCGGACCCAAAGGGTCCGGCCTACGTACGAAGGGGTACGTGGACGGATCTTCGAGGCGTATGCAGGGCGGACCTAATCAGGTCCGCCGTCAGCGACAGGTCAGCCGTCAGCGGCTCGCAGTTATTGAAACGGCACGCTCGGGCGGGCGCGTGTCGCTCGCGCCGTGCTCGACCACCGACTGATACACGGCAAGCAGACGGTCGGTGGAGCCGACGATGTCGTAATGCTCGCGCACGCCGTCGAAGCCGCGCTGTCCGAGGCTCTTGGCGACGCTGCGATCGTGCCACAGCGCGTAAATCCCATCCGCAAGCGCCTCTGGATCGTCTGGGGCGACCAGCAGTCCGCCCCCGGTTTTCTCGACGATCTCGGTGAACGCGCCGCGCCTGGGCTGGACAACCGGGACGCCGCTCGCCATCGCCTCGAGGAGAAACACCCCCTTCGGCTCGTCGTAGGTGGCCGGAACCGACAGCACGTCCAGCGAGCGCAGGAACGCGAGCTTGCCATCTCGATCGACGGCGCCGCGGTAGGTGAACTCATCGCCCAGACCGGCCTTATCGAGACTGCGGCGAACGATCTCGAGATAGCCAGCATGCGCTCGCGACAAATATCCTGCAGCGTCGAGCCGGACGGGCGCCGATCCAATCCGCCGGCGAAAGCGCTGATAGGCATCGGCAAGAACGTGCAGTCCTTTTTCCGGCGCGATGCGTGCGAAATATCCCACACGGAAGGGGGACGGCGGTTCGTGTGAGGTACCGAGCTCGGTCCCTCTCGCGGGGCGAACGTAGCCCGTCATGTTGATACCGAGCGGAACGACAGCGATGCGGCTCCGCGGAATGCGCAGCAACTCGGACATCACCGAGACGTACCATTCGCTCACGGCCACGAAACAGTCGACGTCGTGTACTTGTCGCCGAATGAGCTCGAGCGCGCGTGACCGGTACGGCTCGACGAGGCCTGTGAGAAACAGATCTTCGCCCTGCAGCGTGCAGCACACGGGCCGCTGCAGCGCGTCGCGCAGCGGTCTCGCCAGGCCAATGAGGAGCGAGTTCGGCAGATTGACGACGTCGGGAACAGGCTCGTCGGCGATCCACTCGAGAAACTTCGCGAACTCCTTCCGGAGCACGCCGCGGTCCCCTTCGAGCATCGAGATCATGAGATCGCCGAGCAGCTTTGGATCGGTGGACAACGATCGGCTGGCGAACGCGTTGATG
>QHWL01000324.1:0-272 GCA_003222555.1 Acidobacteriota bacterium
TACGCGACGCCGTCGCGACGCTGACGCGTCTCGATCTGACCGGGCCGGTAATCGAGGGACACGGCACAGGAACGCTCGCGTTCGTCGAAGGACAGCCGTCGGACTTCCAATACGACATCACCTCGGCCGATCTCGAGCAGCTCCGGCCCGCGCTCGGCCAGGTCATCGGCCCGGCCGTGGGAGGCCTGTTGTCCACAAAAGGCCGGCTGACAGGGCCATGGTCGGCGGTCCGTTTCGCCGGCGATGCGAGCGTCAGCCACCTGGCCGCTCCG
>QHWL01000324.1:323-4425 GCA_003222555.1 Acidobacteriota bacterium
ATGGCAAATCGCCCACGTCACCGCACGGGCGACGGGCCAGGCGACGTTCATGAAACTGTCCGGACAGGTCGTGCAGCAGGCGTCCGGCACGCTGGCGCTTGCCGACGAGCGCCTCGCGGTCGACGTGCAGATCATGCAGAAGGAAGGCCGGGCGGGCCGACTCAACGGCGCCGTCCTCATTCACACGGATGGCCGCGAGGTCGACGTCGCCGAACTGACGGTGACACTTGGCCGCGCGCCCTGGCGCCTTGTGCCAAGCGACCGCCCGCCGACCGTCGGCTGGAGCGACGAAGGCCTCGTCGTGAGCCCCCTGCTCTTTGTCGGCGGCGCGGCCGGCGACGAGCGGATTGCGGTGTCAGGCTCGTGGCGATCGGACGGACAGGGCGCTTTGCGTGTGACGGCGACGCACATGTTTCTCGACACGCTCGAAGGCGCGTTCGAGCGGCCCGCCTCCTACGGCGGCGTCGTCGATCTCGACGCGACGATCCGCGGGACGCCGCAGGAACCGATCGTGAAGGCGCGCGTCGCGATCTCGGAGGGACGGGTTCAGCGCTTTTCGTATCAGAGCCTCGTTGGGCGCGTCGACCACGCCGGCGAGATGTTCGACGTCGATCTCCGGCTGGATCAGTCCCCGGGTGTGTGGATGAACGCGGCCGGCACGGTTCCGCTCGCGATGTTCAATCCAGGGTTGGCGGAACGGCCGATTCACCTGGTCGTCACCTCGAGCTCGATTGGCCTCGGGCTGATCGAGGGACTCACCGACGTCGTGCGCAATGTCACCGGCGAGTTGCGCGTCAACGCCACGGTCGTCGGAACGAGCCGCGACCCACATTTCCAGGGCGACGTCGGCCTGACCAACGCCGCTTTCCTCGTCACCTTGACCGGCGTGCGCTATCAAAATGGCCGAGCCGCCTTGACCCTGGCGTCCGATCGCATCGGCGTTGACACGCTGCACATCGAGGACGGCAACAGGCGCCCACTCGACGCCCACGGCAGCCTTGGCACCCACGAGATGACCGTCGGAGACCTCGAGATCGATGCCCAGGCGCAGGGGTTCGAGATCGTTCGCAACGAGTTCGGGCGCTTGGCCGTCGACCTGACGCTGAGGCTGCGCGGCCGGCTCGAGACGCCGCGGCTCGGCGGCGTCATTACGATCGCCAGCGGCGATCTGAAGGTGGACGAGATTCTCGCCCGGACGCTTTTTCAGCCCTACGCGACCGAGGCGATGTCGACGACCGTGGTCGACGCGGTCGCCGCGCTCAACCCGTGGGATCGGCTCGGCCTCGATATCTCGCTGCACGTCCCCACCCAGATGCGTCTGACGGGCGAGAACGTGCAGGTTTCACCCGACACCCCGGTCGGCCTCGGCAACATCAACCTTCGCGTCGGCGGTGACCTCTATCTCTACAAGGATCCCGGTCAACCGCCCTCGGTTACCGGATCGCTCGACAGGATCGCGGGGACCTACACCTTCCAGGGGCGGCGGTTCGACATCGATGAAGCCGGCAGCTCCATCAACTTTCACGGCGATCTCAACCCGGAGGCGTACGTCAGCGTCACGCGGCTGATTTCCGGCGTGCTCACCCGCGTCACGATTACGGGCGAGCTGAGAAGTCCGGCGATTCAGTTGACGAGCACACCGCCGCTCGACCAGTCCGACATCCTCTCCCTGATCGTGTTCAACACGTCGACCAACCAGTTGTCGTCGGCGCAGCAACAGGAGCTGGCGCTGCGCGGCGCCACGCTCGCGGCCGGGTTCTTCGCCGCGCCCCTCCTGTCGGCGCTTGAAAGCGAGCTCGGCCTCGACACGCTCGATATCGAGCCGGCTGGAGAGCTCGGGACGGGGCCGAAAGTGACCGTCGGCGAGGAAATTGCGCCGGGGCTGATCGCCAGGTTCAGCCGGCAGTTCGGATCGGAACCGTACGACGAGGCGACCGTCGAGTACTACCTGGCGCGCATCCTCCGGCTCCGCGCGACCTTCTCCGACGCCGCTTCCGTGAGTACGCGCGCGTCGTTTCGCCGCGTCGAGCGCGCCGGCGTGGATCTGTTGATCTTTTTCAGCTTTTGAGAAACGACGATCAACCCAGAGCACGCCGAGCTCGCGGATTTTTCTTCCCAGAGTCGTTTTCACAAGCCTGTAGTGGCGCAAGCCTCTAGCCTGTGAAAACGGGCACTCACGTTCTGTCACGGCAGGCAGCAGCCTGTTTTCTTCTGAAGACGGGCCGCGTCGCGATGTACCAAAGCGACCTGTCCCAGCGTCTGAATGACCGCCTGGCGGATCGTGCTGAGGCTTGGATCGGAGTTGTCGGCCAGCCGATAGTGCACCCACAGGCCGTCGCGTCGCGTGGCGACCAGCCCGGATCGGCGCAGGTACGCGAGATGGCGCGACGCCTTTGGCTGAGGAATTCGCAGGCTCTCGTGGATGTGACACACGCAGACCTCGCCCGTCAGCAGCAGGCCGAGAATCCGCAACCTGGTCGTGTCGGAGAGCGCCTTGAAGAGACCCTCCAGCTCGGTCAGCGGCTGGCTCATATATATCTGCCTTGACAAATATATCACCGTTCGCCTACATTGTTATATACGTTCACGCGCATACAGTGAGGGCAACGGCCAATGGCCGACAACACCGTCCGAACCGCCGTCCGAGAGAAATACGGCGCGATCGCCGAATCCATCAAGACCACCGGAAAGACGAGTTGCTGCGGTCCAATCGCCTGCTGCGGGGGCGACCCGATCACGTCGGATCTCTACTCCGATGCCGAGAAGGAGGATCTGCCGTCGGATGCTGTTGCGGCGTCGCTCGGGTGCGGCAATCCGACGGCGCTGCTCCAACTGGAACCGGGCCAAACCGTCCTCGATCTTGGCTCGGGGGGCGGCATCGATGTGCTGCTGTCCGCCAGGCGCGTCGGTCCGGCCGGCAAGGTGTACGGCCTCGACATGACCGATGAGATGCTCGCCCTGGCGCGCGAAAACCAGCGGAAGGCCGGCGCCGGCAACGTCGAGTTCTTAAAGGGCACGATCGAGGCCATCCTGCTTCCCGACCGCTCGGTCGACGTCATCATCTCGAACTGCGTGATCAACCTGTCGACCGACAAGGACGCCGTGCTCCGCGAGTCCTTTCGGGTGCTCAAGCCGGGCGGCCGCTTTGCGGTGTCCGACGTCGTGGTGCGGGGCGACGTACCGGCCGACGTCCGACGCAGCATGGAGCTCTGGGTCGGCTGCATCGCGGGCGCCCTCGACGAGCGCGACTACGCGTTGAAGCTGCGAGCGGCGGGATTCGCCGACGTTGAGGTCGAGCCGTGGCGAATCTACCACGTCGAGGAGGCGCGGGCGTTCCTCACCGAGAGCGGTCTCGATGTCGACCGCCTTGCGTCAGACATCGATGGCCGCTTCGCCAGCGCCTTCATCCGCGCACGCAAGCCGGAGTGAGACCGCATTGGATCAGCGCCCTCGCACGATCGTGTTCGCGTGCGTTCACAACGCGGGGCGGTCGCAGATGGCAGCGGCATTCTTCAATGCCCTCGCCGACCCGCGGAAGGCTCGTGCACGTTCCGCAGGAACGGCGCCAGGGGAGCACGTATACGCCGAAGTCGTCACTGCGATGCAGGAAGTCGGCATCGACCTGGGCGCCTCCAGGCCCCGCCTGCTCACCCCCGAGCTGACCGAAGGAGCCATCTGGCTCGTCACAATGGGCTGCGGTGAATCATGTCCGGTCGTGCCCGGCGCACTCCGTGAGGACTGGCCGATCGCCGATCCTGCAGGTCAGCCGCTCCCGCGCGTGCGGCAGATTCGTGACGAGATACTGCAACGCGTCACGCAATTGGTCGCCGATCGCGACCTGCGCTGACTCCCATCCGTGGTAGCGCCTTTGTCCTCATCAGTCCCTCGGAAGTGTCCTCTTGGAGACAGAAGCCCAACCCGGCCGCATGTCACACTAATGACGGTATGTACGAATCCCGCCGCCAGATCCCACGATCCGACGCGCTTCGCCGGTTGGTCGAACGTCATCAGCAGCTGATCGCGCGACACAGCGTGCTTCAACGGAAGCCCTTCGACCGGCAGGAACACGCCGACCACAAACGCGCGCTCTCTCGACACATGG
>QHWL01000325.1 GCA_003222555.1 Acidobacteriota bacterium
AAAGTCGGTACGTACGCGCATCATTTCTGCACACACGTGCTTTCAGAACCTCTGAAATCCGCCTACATCCGCGCGATCAAAGGATCAGAGTCTGACAGGATGCAGAAGCCCGGCCAGATAGTCGCGCAGACCTTCGTGAGTACTGCGGAAGGCCAGAGTGTCCCACGGAATCGACGTGGCGTCGAACTCAGCCGTTTCGAGGCACTCCTCGTCCGCACAGAGCGTACCGCCGACGGCGGTGGCCGCGTAGACGATGATGACCGGCGCGCGGCCGGCGTAGGAGTAGATGTTGACGAGGCCGTCAAGCTGGACGTCGAGGCCGCATTCTTCGCGTGCCTCGCGGATTGCGGCGCGTGTGAGCGTCT